>JAJPXK010000092.1:0-1125 GCA_021205485.1 Clostridia bacterium
CCGAACAAGCCGCCGAAATGGCTTTAAAATACAAAAATTACTGGGGAACCCGCGGCGGCGTTACGGTAACGGGCGGCGAACCTCTGGCGCAGATAGATTTTGTTACCGAACTTTTTGCCATACTTAAGGGTAAAAAAATACACTGCTGCGTAGACACTTCGGGCGCTACGTTCAACCGAGATAACGCAGAATGTGTAAAAAAACACAAAATTCTCGTCGACAAAACCGATCTGTTCCTTTTAGACATAAAACATATAGACGACGGGGCCTGCAAAGATTTAACGGGCCTGAGCAACAAAAATACGCTTGATTTTGCAAGATTTTTGTCGGATAACGGCAACGATATGTGGATACGCTATGTTTTAGTGCCGAACATAAACGACGACGCGGCCACGCTTGAACGCTCTGCCGAATTTATCAATTCGCTTAAAACGGTAAAAAAGGTAGAGGTTTTGCCCTACCACACAATGGGCGTTGTAAAGTATAAAAACCTCGGCATACCGTACAGGCTAGAAGGCACGCCTGTTCCTTCCGCCGAAAGCGTCGCAAACGCAAAAAAAATATTAGGGGCTTAAAATATGCAAATTGTTATTCCCGACGGCGTGTGCCTTGCCGAAATAGGCGGAGGCTGCGCGGGGTGTTACGGGGCTATGCCTCAGGCGAGAGCCGCCGCAAGCAATCTTAATATACCTTTTATATATATAGACGGCGAGGCGGACGGGCAATATACAGAAAAATGGCAGGTTGAAAAACTCCCCGCGCTCTTATTATTAAACGGCGGACAGCCCTTTGCGAGGGTGACAGGTTTTCAGCCTCAGGAAATATTGGAACTTTGGATAGAAAGCAAACTACAGGAGAAAGGACTATGAGTACAGAAAACGGTAAATCTTCGGCTTGCCCTCAGTGGCAGGGGTTTAACTTCGGCAAGTGGAGCGC
This sequence comes from Clostridia bacterium, assembly GCA_021205485.1. Taxonomy (GTDB): domain Bacteria; phylum Bacillota; class Clostridia; order Christensenellales; family Borkfalkiaceae; genus Coproplasma. Next base: position 937 of record JAJPXK010000092.1, read on the forward strand.
CGAGGGCGAAGTAAACGTACGCGACTTTATACAACGCAACTATACCCCGTACGAAGGCGACAGCTCTTTTTTGCAGCCCGCTACCGAGGATACGCTTAAGCTTTGGTCGGAAATTACCGAGTTAAGCAAAAAAGAGAGGGAAAACGGAGGGGTGCTTAAGGCAGATACTTCCTGCGTGTGTCGCGGTCG
>JAJPXK010000092.1:1135-15412 GCA_021205485.1 Clostridia bacterium
TCGCCCCTAACCCGCCACGACGCCGGACAAATAGACACCGCAATAGAACAGAGAGGAGGTTTGCAGACACCTGAGCCTTTCAAACGAGCCTTGCAGCCTTTCGGCGGCATCCGCATGGCCGAAGAAGCTTTAAATATGTACGGCTACGAGATTGACCCTTCGGTAAAGGAGATATTCACCAAGTACCGCAAAACTCACAACGACGGTGTGTACGACGCGTACACGCCTGAAATGAGGCTCGCCCGCAGGGCTCATATCCTTACGGGGCTTCCCGACACTTACGGCAGAGGCAGGATAGTAGGGGATTACCGCCGCGTCGCCCTTTACGGCACCGATTATCTGGCTGCCTGCAAAGAGCAGGATAAACTGCATTTAAACGGCAGCATGACGCCAGATAAAATCCGCGACAGGGAAGAACTTTCCGAGCAGATAAAGGCTTTAAAGGGGCTCGCCGCTATGGCGGCCAAGTACGGCTGCGACATAACCCGCCCCGCCGCCAACGCGAGGGAGGCCATTCAGTGGCTGTACTTCGGCTATTTAGGCGCCGTAAAGGAGCAGAATGGCGCGGCTATGTCTATAGGCAGGAACTCCACATTCCTCGATATCTATATCCAGCGCGACATGGAAAGGGGCATACTTGACGAATTGCATGCTCAGGAACTTATAGACCAGTTTATTATGAAGCTCCGCATAATCAAATTTATGCGTATAAAGGAGTACAACGAACTTTTCTCTGGCGACCCTACCTGGGTAACCGAATCTATAGGCGGCATGGGCGCCGACGGCAGAACGCTTGTAACCAAAAATTCTTTCCGCGTTCTGCATACGCTGGAAAATTTAGGCCCCGCCCCCGAGCCTAACCTTACGGTGTTATGGTCGCAGAGGCTTCCCGCCAATTTCAAGCGTTACTGCGCCGAAATATCCATAAAGACATCTGCCATACAGTACGAAAACGACGATCTTATGCTCCCCGAAATGGGCGACGACTACTGCATAGCCTGCTGCGTAAGCTGTATGCGTGTAGGCAAAGATATGCAGTTCTTCGGGGCGAGGGCAAACCTTGCGAAGTGCCTTTTATACGCTTTGAACGGCGGCGCTGACGAGCTTTTATTGGATAAAAAGACGGGCAAACCCTTGCAGGTTTCCCCCGAATTTATGCCTGTGCTCGGCGACGGCCCGTTAGATTTTGACGACGTAATGAAAAAGTACGAAAATATGATGGACTGGCTCGCGGGGCTGTATGTAAATACCCTCAACGTCATCCATTATATGCACGACAAGTATTCCTACGAATCGCTTGAAATGGCCCTTCACGATACAAACGTAAGGCGGTTTTTCGCAACCGGCGTGGCCGGGCTTTCTTGCGCGGCGGATTCGCTTTCGGCTATAAAATACGCCAAAGTTTACCCTATCCGCAACGAGTACGGCATTATAACAGATTTTAGGACGGAGGGAGATTACCCTAAATACGGCAATAACGACGACAGGGCAGACGACCTTGCTGTATGGCTTGTAAAAACCTTTATGACCAAGGTAAAAAGCCACGCTACCTACCGCGGAAGCGTGCCTACGATGTCAGTTTTAACCATAACGTCCAACGTGGTTTACGGCAAAAAGACGGGCAACACCCCCGACGGAAGAAGGGCGGGCCAGCCCCTCGCCCCCGGGGCCAACCCTATGCACGGCAGGGATACAAACGGCGCTCTGGCCTCGTTAGAGTCGGTGGCAAAACTCCCCTACGAGTATTCCCGCGACGGTATTTCAAACACCTTCTCGGTAACGCCGTCATCCCTCGGCAAAAACTAATTGCCCCCGCAATATGCCTTAATTAAATAATAGAAATGACAGCAGCATTTTGTCATTTTTGCTTTTTGTCATTCTGAGCGCAGTCGAAGAATCTCGCGAGCACTCGCGGCGACAGACTTCAGCATCGCATCACCCAAAAAACCAAAAGGAGAAAACACTATGTCCGACAGAGTAGAAAATTTAGTAAATATGATAGACGCCTACACTTTGAGCGGAGGGCACCATTTAAATGTTAACGTGTTCAGCCGCGACACTCTTTTAGACGCTCAGGCTCACCCCGAAAAATACCCTCAGCTTACCGTAAGGGTTTCGGGCTACGCAGTAAACTTCAACAAGCTTACCGCTGAGCACCAAAACGCAGTAATATCTCGTACCATTCACCAAAGTGTATAAATTTTAAAATTTAATTAAAAATATATAGACAAACTAAAAAAACGGTAATATAATTTAACACAATAAACCGATGAAGCGGAGATAAAAACGGAACGTGCATTCACAGAGAGTTCGGGGCGGTGGAATCCGGATAAAACGCAGTCTGTTAAATGGACCGCCGAGGGCGCGAGGGAAAGGCTTTAGGCCGAGTATGGCGCGACGTAGGGCAGTACGTAAGTCTGCAGAGATATGTTAGTATCTTATAAAGCGCATGCGTTACTATACGCGTGAAGCAAGGTGGCACCGCGAATTGTTATCAATCCGTCCTTGACATTATTTTTGTAATGTCACGGGCGGTTTTTTTTATTGTCCGTGACGGGAGTAAAAATGCCTTATCCCGATTTTTCTGAATTTAAAGCTTACGCAGGCAAAAATTATAAAACCGTACCCGTGTGTACGGAGATGTATTCAGATATGTACACGCCCGTAAGCGTACTCAAAAAGCTTAAAAATATAAGCCCGCACTGTTTTATTTTGGAAAGTTCAGAGGATGCCATGCGGTGGGGCAGGTATTCATTTCTCGGTTTTGAGCCCTCTTTAGAGTTAAGCTGCAAAAACGGCGTTTTAGCGATAAAAAAAGGTCAAAATACCGAAGTCTACAAAACTTCAACCCCGTACGACTTTGTAAGAAAGATAGTGGCTGACAATAAATCCCCCGAAATCGAGGGGCTGCCGCCCTTTACGGGAGGGCTCGTCGGGTATTTCTCTTACGACTATATAAAGTACGCCGAACCCTGTTTAAATCTTACAGCGTCAGACGACGCGCACTTTAAAGATATGGACCTGATGCTCTTCGATCAGGTTATAGCGTTTGACAATCTGCGGCAAAAAATAATTTTAATAGTCTCGGTAAGTACTCGCGGCAATCTTTATAATAACTATAAAGAGGGCGAAAAGAGGCTTTCAAGATTAAAGGAGATTATACAAAACGGCAGTTTTGCGGAAGATACGCCTTTTAAGCTTAAAAGCGCTTTTAAACCGCGATTTTCTCAAAAAGAGTACTGCGGCATGGTAGAAAAGGCAAAAAATTATATATACGAAGGCGATATCTTTCAGGTGGTTTTGGCAAATCGTATGGAAGCCGAAATGGAGGGCAGTCTTCTTGACGTCTACCGAATGCTGCGTACAATAAACCCCTCGCCATATATGTTTTACTTTTCTGGTACAGACATACAGCTTGCGGGGGCGTCGCCCGAAACTTTGGTAAAGCTTATAAAGGGCGTCCTGAATACCTATCCGCTTGCAGGCTCCCGCCCGAGGGGCAAGACCGAGGAAGAGGATAAAAATCTTGAAAAAGAACTTTTATCTGACGAAAAGGAGCTTGCCGAACACAATATGCTTGTGGATCTCGGCAGAAACGACATAGGCAAGGTGGCAAAGCTCGGCACTGTTGCGTTGGAAAAATATATGGCGATAGAAAGATATTCGCATATTATGCACATTGGCTCTACCGTGAGGGGCGAACTCGCCGAAGATAAAGATTTTATCGATACAATTAATTCGATTCTGCCGGCAGGCACGCTGTCAGGCGCCCCTAAAATAAGGGCTTGCGAAATTATAGACGAACTTGAGGGCTGCCGCAGGGGAATATACGGCGGAGCGGTAGGATATATATCCTTCACCGGCGACCTTGACACCTGTATATCGATAAGAATGGCTTACGCAAAAAACGGCAGCGTATACGTCTGCTCGGGCGCGGGCATTGTCGCCGACAGCGTTCCCGAAAAGGAATACGCCGAGTGTATAAACAAAGCGGCGGCAACCATAAAAGCCTGCGAATACGCCGACGGAGGATTGGAAAATGATTGTTTTGATAGATAATTACGACAGTTTTTCTTACAATTTATATCAGCTAATCGGCGAACAGTACCCCGATATCAAGGTTGTACGCAATAATAAGATGACTGTTAAAGAGATTGAAAATCTGAACCCTCTTGCAATAGTTCTGTCTCCCGGGCCGGGGAAACCTGAAAACGCGGGCGTATGTATAGAGGTTGTACAAAAGTTAGGCTCAAAAATTCCTGTACTCGGCGTGTGCTTAGGGCATCAGGCCATATGCAAGGCGTATGGCGGCGAGGTCGGCTACGCGGGGCGGATAATGCACGGCAAGCAGTCTAAAGTATACGTCACGGGCGGCAAGCTTTTCGGCGGTTTAGGACCAAGCTTTCTCGCGGGAAGGTATCATTCGTTAGAGGCGACTTTAATACCTGATGACCTTTTTGTCACCGCCCGAACAAAGGAAGGTGAGGTTATGGCGGTGGAGCATAAAAGCTATCCCGTTTACGGCCTGCAGTTCCACCCCGAATCTATACTTACCCCCGACGGCAAGACAATACTTAAAAATTTTTTAAAACTGGCAGGTGTTTAAAATGATTAAAGAAGCGATACAAAAATTGGTAAACAAACAAAATTTATCTTACGACGAGGCCTACGCTGTAATGGACGAAATTATGTCTGGCGAGGCTTCAGAAGTCCAGTTGAGTTCATATCTTACAGCCCTCGCCATGAAGGGCGAAACGGTAGAGGAGATAACGGCTTCGGCAAAGGCTATGCGTTTCCACGGGCAGAAATTAAACTGCAACGCCGAGGCTTTGGAAATTGTCGGCACAGGCGGCGACGGAGCGGGCTCGTTCAACATATCCACAACGTCATCTTTTGTAATTTCTGCGGGCGGAGTCGCTGTGGCGAAGCATGGCAACAGGGCGGCGTCCAGCAAATGCGGGGCGGCGGACGTGTTAGAGGCGTTAGGGGCAAATATCTCCCTTTCACCGGAAAAAAGCGTGTATCTGCTTGAAAATTTAGGAATATGTTTCCTGTTCGCTCAGGTTTACCATACCGCGATGAGGTATGTGGCTCCCGTCCGCAAAGAACTCGGCATACGCACAGTCTTCAATATTTTAGGGCCGCTTTCAAACCCCGCGAACGCCTCTATGGAGCTAATGGGCGTATACGACTTGTCTCTGTTGCGTCCGCTTGCCGAGGTGCTTGCAAACTTAGGCGTAAAAAGCGGCATGGTTGTATACGGCCGCGACAAATTGGATGAAATTTCTGCAAGTTCTCCTACAGCGGTATGCGAAATTAAGGATGGTAAATTCCGTGAATATGAAATTTGCCCCGAAGATTTCGGCTTCGCCCGCTGCAAAAAGGAGGAACTTTCGGGCGGAACCAAAGAGCAAAACGCAAAAATCACTGTAGATATCCTTTCGGGCAAAGAGAGAGGGGCCAAACGTACGGCCGTGCTTTTAAACAGCGGCGCCGCCCTGTATATAGCGGGCAAAGCGGGTACCATAGCTGAAGGCGTACGCCTTGCCGAAAGACTTATAGACGACGGCTCGGCTAAAGAAAAAATGGATAGGTTTATAAAACTTTCAAACTCAGTTTAAGGTAAGTTTAAACGACGCGTAATAAGGTTGTAATATGATATTAGACGAAATAGCCGCGAAAACCAGAGATCGTATACGGCAAAAAGAACAATTATATCCTCTAAGCGAGGCAAAAAGGCTTGCGGAAGACATCGCAGGCAGAGAATTTTCCTCAAACGGCTTTAACTTCCCCTTTGAAAGGGCTTTAAAGCAGGACGGAATTTCATTTATCTGCGAGGTGAAAAGGGCTTCCCCGTCAAAGGGGGTAATAGCGGAGGATTTTCCTTATCTTGATATAGCTAAGGAATATGAGCTTGCGGGCGCCTCAGCCCTGTCAGTACTCACCGAGCCATACTATTTTAAGGGGAGCGACAGCTATCTGAAAGAAATTTCTGCGGCCGTAAAAATACCGATTTTACGCAAAGATTTCACGGTGTCACCCTATATGATATACGAGGCTAAAATACTCGGCGCGTCGGCTGTGCTTTTAATCTGTTCAATACTGTCCGGGCCGCAGATTAAAGAATATATCGGCATATGCGACAGCTTAGGGCTTTCAGCTTTAACAGAAGCTCATTCCGAGGCCGAGGTAAACGCCGCCCTTTCGTGCGGAGCGAGGATAATAGGCGTAAATAACCGCGATTTAAAAACTTTTGAGGTTGATACGACAACTTCTGTAAAGCTAAGGCATCTTGTTCCCGAAGATGTGATTTTCGTATCGGAAAGCGGCATAAAGACGGCAGAGGATATAAAAAAGCTTAAAGAATGCGGCGTAAACGGCGTGCTTATCGGCGAAACGCTTATGCGAAGTAAAGATAAAAAGGCGGCTTTAAAGGCCCTGAAGGGTGAGGTATGACCAGGATAAAAATTTGCGGTCTTTCCCGCAAAAGGGATATAGACTATGTAAACGAAGCTTTGCCAGATTATGTCGGCTTTGTGTTCGCCCCGAGCAGGAGGCGGGTATCTTACGAAAAGGCGGTCGGGCTTAAAAAAATGCTCGACAGGTACATCAAAGCGGTCGGCGTTTTTGCAGACGCCCCTCAGGACGAAATTTTAAGACTTTGTGACGGCGGCGTAATAGATATCGTACAGCTCCACGGGACTGAAATGCCCGAATACGCCTGTAAACTTAAATCATACGGTTGCACGGTAATCAAGGCCATCTCTATGCAGGGGCAAAATACCGAAAGGGAGCTTAAAATCTGGGAACAGACCGACGTAGACTATCTGCTTCTGGATAACGGCAGGGGCGGCACGGGCGAAAGTTTTGATTATTCGCTTATAGGGGAAAGGACGAAGCCGTTTTTTCTCGCAGGCGGGCTCACGCCCGAAAATATACAAAAGGCTGTAAATGAGGTAAAGCCGTACGCTGTGGATTTAAGCAGCGGCGTGGAAACTCAAGGGCTGAAAAACAGAAAAAAAATAATTGACGCGGTGCGGAGTGTAAGAAATTATGAGTAAAGGAAGATACGGAGAATTTGGCGGACAGTATATATCGGAGACGCTTATGAACGAGCTTATCCGCCTTGAAGAGGAGTACGAATACTACAAAAAGGACGAAGGCTTTAACAGGGAACTCGCCGACCTTTTAAAAAATTACGCGGGCAGGCCATCCCTTTTATACTACGCCGAAAGAATGACTAAAGACTTAGGCGGGGCCAAAGTATATTTAAAGAGGGAAGATTTAAACCATACGGGTTCGCATAAGATAAACAACGTGTTAGGCCAGGTTCTTCTCGCTAAAAAAATTGGAAAAACAAGGGTTATCGCCGAGACGGGCGCGGGCCAGCACGGCGTAGCCACGGCGACCGTCGCCGCCCTGTTTGGCATGGAATGCGAAATTTTTATGGGCAAGGTTGATACCGACAGACAGGCGTTAAACGTCTACCGCATGGAACTTTTAGGGGCGAAGGTGCACGCCGTAACAAGCGGCACGCAGACTTTAAAGGACGCCGTAAACGAAACTATGCGGGAATGGACTAAAAGGGTAAGCGACACTCACTACGTTTTAGGCTCTGTTATGGGCCCGCACCCCTTCCCTATGATGGTAAGGGATTTCCAGAGCGTGATAGGCAAAGAGGCCAAAGAGGAGATTTTGCAACGGGAGGGCAAACTCCCCGCCGCGGTACTCGCCTGCGTAGGCGGCGGCAGCAACGCCATAGGCATGTTCCACGCCTTCGTTCCCGAAAAGGGTGTAAAACTTATAGGCTGCGAGGCGGCTGGCAGAGGATTAGATACAAATATGCACGCAGCGACAATGGCGAAGGGTACGGTAGGCGTTTTCCACGGAATGAAGTCCTATTTCTGTCAGGACGAAAACGGGCAGATAGCCCCCGTATATTCCATTTCCGCAGGGCTTGACTACCCCGGGATAGGGCCCGAACACGCATATCTTCGTGACAGCGGCAGGGCGACGTATGTTCCCGTAACCGACGACGAGGCGGTGGAAGCTTTTGAATATCTCGCCAGAACTGAGGGAATAATCTGCGCCATAGAGAGCGCTCACGCGGTTGCTCACGCTATAAAGATTGCGCCCGAAATGAGCAAAGACGACAGCATCATAGTCTGCCTTTCGGGCAGAGGCGATAAAGACGTGGCTGCCATAGCCCGTTACAGAGGAGTAAATATATATGAGTAGAATAAAGCAGGCTTTTTCAAACGGCAAGGCGTTTATACCCTTTCTTACTGCGGGCGATCCCGACGCCGACAGCACTGTAAAATATATTCTCGCCATGCAGCGGGCGGGGGCGGATATTGTGGAGATAGGCATACCTTTTTCTGACCCTACCGCGGAAGGCGTGGTAATACAGGATGCAAATATACGGGCATTGTCTGAAGGGATGACTACAGACGGCGTTTTTGACATAGTAAAACGCGTAAGACAAAAAAGCGATATTCCCCTTGTGTTTTTAACCTATTTAAACCCCGTATTCCACTACGGATACGACAGGTTTTTTGCAAAATGCAAAGATTTGCAGGTAGACGGAATTATAATTCCCGATATGCCCTTTGAAGAAAAGGGCGAACTTGCCGATGTAGCCGAAAATAACGGGGTAGACTTAATTTCGCTAATCGCCCCTACGTCCGAAGGCAGGATAAAGATGATCGCCAAAGAGGCGAAGGGATATGTTTACGCCGTTTCATCCATGGGCGTCACCGGCGTAAGGCAGAATATAGAAACCGACCTTGAAAGCATAGTAAAAGCTATACGACGGGCTACGGATATCCCTGTAGCCATAGGCTTCGGCATAAGCACGCCCGAGCAGGCGGCAAAAATGGCGAAGATATCCGACGGAGTTATAGTAGGCAGCGCCATAGTAAAAATAATAGAAAAATACGGCAGGGATGCGGAGCAGGAGATTTATGATTATACCTGTAAAATGAAGCAATCTGTTTATAATGCTTAATTAATACCGATTTTTACTTGACAAGTTTTGCCGTTTTCTTTAAAATATACAATATATAAAACTAAATTCAAAGGCGTTTACAAAGGACAACGCCGCATAAAATCTCATTTACAGAGAGTTGCCGCAAGCTGCAAGGCAATAATGGATTTATGTCGGATATCACCTTTCAGCCCGTCCCGTGAAAATGAAGTAAGGGGACGCGGATTCGTAACCCGTTACAAGTTACGGCAAATGTTAGTTTGTTCATCGGTGGTTTATAAGCATCTTAAGGTGTCCGTTTGGCATTTAAGATGCTTTTTATTTTTGATCGGCAAAAAGGCTTCCCCCTGAGGGGAAGCTGTCAACGTAGTTGACTGATGAGGCGGCGCCTCATTTTAGTTGCGCCTTTGCGTGAACAAGGAGAATTTTATGTATAAAAAGGTAGACACATCCTTAAACTTTGTAGAAAGGGAAAAGGAAGTAACCGAATTCTGGAAAGAGAACAAGATTTTTGAAAAATCGGTAGAAAAAAACGAGGGAGCGGAGGAGTTTTCCTTCTACGACGGTCCCCCTACAGCCAACGGCAAACCTCATATAGGCCACATTTTAACCCGCGTAATGAAGGATTTAATTCCACGTTACCAGACAATGAAGGGCAAGCACGTTCTGCGTAAGGCGGGCTGGGATACGCACGGCCTTCCCGTAGAGCTTGAAGTGGAAAAAATGCTCGGCATGGACGGCAAGCAGGACATAGAAAAATACGGCATAGAGCCGTTTATCAAACAGTGCAAACAGTCCGTCTGGAAGTATAAGGGCGAATGGGAAAAAATGTCTGACCGCGTAGGCTACTGGGCGGATATGGAAAACCCCTATGTAACCTACGACGACAACTATATCGAGTCGGAATGGTGGGCTTTAAAGCAGATGAACGAAAAGGGCCTTTTATACAAGGGCCATAAGATAGTTCCCTATTGCCCCCGCTGCGGCACGGCCCTTTCCTCGCACGAGGTGGCGCAAGGTTATAAACTGGTAAAAGAAAATTCAGCCGTGGCCCGTTTTAAAGTAAAGGGGGAGGAGTTTGTATACATCCTCGCGTGGACAACCACCCCCTGGACGCTTCCTTCAAACGTGGCCCTCTGTATGAACCCCGACGAACCTTACGTAAAAATAGACGTTGACGGGGATTACTATATCCTCGCCAAGGCGTTGGTTAATAATTTCTTTGAAAAATACGTAATAGTGGAAGAAAAACTCGGCAAGGAATACGAAGGGCTTGAATACGAACCCCTATTCCCCGAAACCACAGCCGAAGTAAAGCGTATTTCGCCCGCGAACGCCGTTATCAAATCACATTACGTTGTATGCGACAATTACGTAACCATGGGCGACGGCACCGGCGTTGTACACATCGCCCCCGCGTTCGGCGAAGACGACTACAAAGTAGGCAAACGCTACAATCTGCCGGTTGTGCAGCTTGTCAACGAAAGGGGATGCTTCGACAGCCGTTTCCCTTCCCTCGACGGCATATTTGCCAAAAAAGCAGATAAAAATATACTTGACAGAATGGACAGGGAGGGGAGCCTTTTTAAAGTAGTGCCCTTTGAGCACGATTATCCTCACTGCTGGCGGTGCGACACGCCCCTTTTATACTACGCCCGTTCAAGCTGGTTTATCGCCGTAACAAAGGTAAAGGAAGATATCAAGGCGGCAAACCGTTCTGTAAACTGGATGCCCGACACCATAAAGGAAGGCCGTATGGGCAACTTCCTTGAAAACGTCATAGACTGGGGCCTTTCCCGCGACAGGTACTGGGGCACGCCCCTTCCAGTCTGGATTTGCCCCGACTGCGGCGAGATGGATGTAATAGGTTCAAAAAAAGAACTCAAAGAAAAATGCGGTATTCCCGAAGATCAGGATATTGAACTTCACCGCCCGTATCTTGACAATTTGACATGTACCTGCCCCCGCTGCGGCGGCAAAATGAAGCGTACGCCCGAGGTTATCGACTGCTGGTTTGACTCAGGCTCGATGCCCTTCGCTCAGTATCATTACCCGTTTGAAAATAAGGAATTGTTTGACGAAACTTTCCCCGCCGACTTTATATCCGAAGCGATAGACCAGACCCGCGGGTGGTTCTATACCTTGCTTGTGGTAAACACCATACTTTTCGGCAAGGCGCCTTTCAAAAACTGCATTGTTTTAGGGCATGTAAACGACAAAAACGGCATAAAAATGTCAAAACACAAGGGCAACGTTGTAGACCCCTGGACAGTTTTAGATAAACAGGGAGCGGACGCCGTACGCTGGTATTTCTACACTTCGTCAGCCCCTTGGCTTCCCTCAAGGTTCTACGAGGAGGCGGTGTCAGAAGCTCAGCGCAAGTACTTAGGCACGCTGTGGAACACGTATGCGTTCTTTACGCTGTACGCCGAGATAGATAAGTACAACCCTGCGGAATATAATCTGAAGGACTGCAAGCTGTCGCTTATGGATAAGTGGATTTTATCCAAGCTCAACAGCCTTGTAAAGCTTGTAGACGAGCATCTCGCACGATACGAAATTACCGAAAGTTCCCGCGCCATACAGGATTTTGCCGATATACTCTCTAACTGGTACGTCCGCCGTTGCCGCGAACGCTACTGGGGCAGCAGCATGACCGACGACAAGGCGGCAGCATACACAACTCTTTATACAGTTTTAGTGACGCTTGCAAAGGTTACGGCGCCCTATACGCCCTTCGTTGCTGAAATGATTTACGGAAATTTAGTTCCTTCATTCTATCCCGATCAGCCGAAATCCGTCCATCTTTGCTCTTTCCCCGAAGCGGACGAAAGCATGATTGACGCCGAGCTTGAAAAGGGAATGGAAGAGGTGCTGGATATAGTTGTAAACGGCAGGGCCGCGAGGAACGCCGGCAACCTTAAAAACCGTCAGCCGCTTGCAGAGATGGTAGTGGTATCCGAAAGGGGCATAGACCTTTCCGAGGAAGAGACTGCTATAGTCCTGGAAGAATTAAACGTCAAAAAACTCACCGTGGCAGATGACGCGGGCAAATATATCAGCTATAAATTAAAGCCTCAGCTCAAAACTTTAGGCCCTAAATACGGCAAAAAATTAGGCGCCATATCTCAGTTTATCGCAAGCTGCGACGCAGGCAAAGTGCTTGATGAAATACGGGCGAACGGCAGTTATTCTATAGATGATATAGACGTTGTATTAAAGCTTGAAGACTTACAGGTATTTACCGAAAGCGCCAACGGCTACGTAGCTCAGTCCGACAACGGAATTACTGTAGCTCTTTCTACCCTTTTAACCGAAGAACTTATCTGCGAAGGCGTAGAGAGGGAGATAGTTTCTAAAATACAGAATATGCGTAAAGAGGCGGGCTTTGAAGTTACCGACCGCATAACCGTTTATTACAAGGCGGAGGGCAGGGCGGCAAAGGTGTTTGCTTCTGCAAGCTTTGCTGGTGACGTTTTAGCCGATGCCGTAATAGAGGGCGAAGCCGAAGGCTTTACCAAAGAACAAAACTTAAATGGCGAAAAAGCCACAATAACCCTTATAAGAAAGCAATAATAGCATAAAAGTTAAGCCGCTTTGGTATTGCCTACCAAAGCGGCTTTCTAATAATCTTATTGTAAACTGAAATCTCGCAGAGCAACGCATTCTTCCTTGCCTTCCCCTTGAGGGGAAGGTGTCGGCGAAGCCGACGGATGAGGTGATAATATTCGGAAATTCCTAATTATTCTAAAATAAGCTTTACCTTATTTTCACTCAACCTTTTTATGCTTCGTTATGTAAATTATAGTCGGTATAACTACTGCTACGACAGAAAGCGCCAACCACAACCAGCACACCAGCCCGTCGTAAATGTATAGCTCGCTTGTGGCATAAAGCGTGTAAATCGCGTTGTTCTTGTCGGTAAGTTCAACGCTGTATTCGGGCGAGTAGTAATAAACATATCCGCTGTGATCGTGCAGCGAATTATCCGTAACTTCAAGGGCGCAGTATCTCACGTTATAAGCGGTAACATCGCCGATCATTATTTTTGCAGCATAGCTTATATTTAAGTAAAAATCCTCGTCAACCTGATAATCTATTACATACGCTTCGCTGTGAGGGTTATAGTAGGCGTAAAAACCATTTTCTAAATCAATATACTCGTAAGGTTCCGCGTCTTCCGCCGCAGGCAAATCAAAGCAGTAAGCCGCAGGGGCAACGCCGTAACTGTTATGTAACTCGCTGTCCTGCTCTACAACAAGCGTCTGCAGATAGGTCTTAACTTCGTTTGCCCAGCCGCTGTAAATATCTTCTGTCTTGGTAAAGGTGTATTCAAGAAAAAATGTTGCCGCAGTTGCAATCAATATGCAAGAGATCACCGCCCCCAAAATACCGCCTGTAATCAGCTTTCTGTTTTTATCCACAATAACCTGTTGCTGTTCGGTGTAACCCCTTGGCGGTTTTTTCTCTGTACTTCTTTGTACAATAACAAGGGCTGCAATTCCCAGTGCGGCGCATACAGCCGCCGTTACGTAATAAAAACCGCTGAAAGATGTAGTAGTGTACTTGTTTACCTGGTCGTTAATTAACCCGATTATAAACATCAGTAAACCTAAGCCAAGGTACACCGCGCCGTCTATTTTTATACAGCGGAAAAGGGTTGTTTTAATATTCTTTTTAAACTGTAACTGGCCCGCAGTAAGCTGTTCCTCTTCGGTAATTCCCGCGCTTATCAACGCATTTTTGTAAAATACAGTCTGTAAAACTACAGCCGTAACAAGCGCTATCGCACCTAAAACCAAAAGTACGATCCCTATATTTAAAGATACAAACATCGCCGCAAAAATAAAGGCCGCCGCCGCGCAGGAGGGGATAAGAAGAATATAGCTCTGCGTATTGAATTTTAAAAATTTATTATTCAAAGCCGTCTTTTCGTATTTATCTGATATTTTATCTTTATCTCCAGTCTGCTCTTCGCGCTCTGCTGCGTTCTTTCTTTCGCCTCTTAAAATCTCGTCTGCCGTGACGCCGTACAAGTCCGCAAGCGCAGGGATGCTCAATAAATCGGGGTAAGCCCTGTCCGTTTCCCAGGAAGAGAGCGTCTTGTTAGAAATTCCTAATTTGTCAGCAACCTCTTGCTGAGTGTAGCCGTTGGCTTTTCGCAATGTCTGCAAAAATTCGCCTATTGTCTGTCTTGCCATAATGCCTCCTTTTTCTACAATTCTACCTGTACGAGACAAAAAAGGCAAGCCCTTAGGCGTAGAATTTGTCTGTAAAAGATAGAATTTATG
>JAJPXK010000192.1:0-616 GCA_021205485.1 Clostridia bacterium
GGCTGAGGTAAAACCGTAAAATGCAAGGCGTCGTATTAAAGCAAGGCAAGCAGTGTCTTGCCTTGTTTTTTTGTCTGTCGTTGCAGGCAATAAAGTTTAAATTATTTTGTTTAAATTATTGAAATAAATTTTTTATTATGGTATAATAAAATTGTCGCAAAATTACTGTTATATGCGATATAATATTTTAAGTTGCATTTAAAAATTTTGGAGAGTTCCATGAAAAAATTTTTGTTGGTTTTGTTGTCTGCCATAGCCGCATCGTGCGTCGCCTTCGGGCTCGCATCCTGCGAAAATAACCAAACGGACACGTCTGTACCCGGATCAAGCGATGGTACTTCGCAGAGCGATTATGAAGATCCTGACGAAAGCGATTACGGTGATTCTGGTTATTTTTCTCCCGACGATTCGTCTGTAACCGAAGACAGTTCTTCGGAAGGCGGTTCAATGGAGGGCGGCTCAACGGAAGGAGGCTCCTCTGAAGACAGTTCAACCGAGGACAGCTCTTCGGGGGGGGGTAGCGGCTCAATCATCCAATGAGGGGGGATCATCTGAGGGGCAAAACCTTAAGAATTCCCTAACCCAAGCCGGGTAGTCGTATACCGTTACGGGCATT
>JAJPXK010000192.1:626-14024 GCA_021205485.1 Clostridia bacterium
CCCCCCCCCCCGCCCCGACCCGCCTCCCCCCCCCCCCCCCCCGCCCCCCCCCCCACGGCGCGCGGCCGCGGCCCTTCGTCGGATGAGGGCGGATCTTCTGCGGGGGAAATCCTTGAGTATTCCCTCAACGAAGACGGTTTGTCGTATACCGTTACGGGCATTGGATCGGTAACGTCTTCTGTTATTGTGGTTCCTGACGAGTACAACGGCCTGCCGGTTACGGTTGTCTTCG
This sequence comes from Clostridia bacterium, assembly GCA_021205485.1. Taxonomy (GTDB): domain Bacteria; phylum Bacillota; class Clostridia; order Christensenellales; family Borkfalkiaceae; genus Coproplasma. The sequence goes on from JAJPXK010000192.1 coordinate 859, forward strand.
GCCTTTTATATAATACGGATATTACCGAAGTTATTTTAGGGGATAACGTAACTGAAATAGAAGGCATGGCTTTTTATCGCTGTACTTCGCTTGAAAGCGTCACATTAGGGGCGGCCCTTGTGACTATAGGCAACGAAGCTTTTTCTGGCTGTGTATCTCTTACCGAAATTGTTATTCCTGAAAGCGTTACTGTCATAGGCGAGAGAGCTTTTTCAGGTTGTACGTCTCTTGCGAGCGTTGAGATACAAGGCAATGCGGAACTCCGATCAAACGCCTTTTATAATTGCGTTCAGATAACCGAACTCATTCTTTCGGAAGAGTTCATGGAAAAGAACAACATAGACGTGGTGCTGTTATCCTCGTTTGCCGAAAGTTCGCTTTTGACGGAAGTCAAGACGGAGGAGCACACCTATCATATACATAACCTTGTACATTATGAAGCGGTGGAAAGTACTTGTTCGTCTTGCGGCAATATCGAATATTGGTATTGCCGCCGCTGCGATATTTATTATACCGATAAATACGGCCAGTGCGCCGTATCTGCAGACGAAATTTATCTTTCCCTTTCAGATCACGCAAATACATATATTGTCATAACCAATGAGGTTGACGCCGAATGCACAACTGAAGGCTCTTATACAGAAACTGTGTATTGCCTGGATTGCGGCTCGGTTGTTTCATCGCAGACTGTAATTATACCTGCGACGGGTCATTCATTCAACGCCACGGGTTGGCGTTGGTCCGATAACTACGATTACGCGTGGGCTACGCTTGTGTGCGATAACTGCGGCGGCAGCGTTGTTGTAGGGGCTACGGTGACGCAGGAAGAAGTCGGCTCGGGGGCTTATATATTATATACGGCGACCGCAATATATCAGGGCGTGGTTTATCAGACCTCTGCAATGGTTGAGGCGGCGGTAGAACATACCGCAGGCGAAGCCGTTAAAGAAAATTATGTCGCGGCAACGTGTACTTCAGACGGGTCGTACGATCTGGTCGTATACTGTACGGACTGCGGCGAAGAACTTTCCAGGGAGATGGTAAAAATCCCTGCCACAGGGCACAGCTACGATACGTATTACTGGACGTGGTACGGGTACAACATGGCGTCGATTACGTTTGTATGTTCAAACGATTCTTCTCATACAGATACAGCCGATGCCCCCGTTACAAGCGAAGTTACGCAGGAAGCTACATATACCGAAAGCGGAATTATAACATATACCGTGACGGTAACTTATGACGGAGTGACATATACCGACACAAAGACGGCCGTTATCCCTTCGCTGCAGCACACCTCAGGCGAAGCCGTTACAGAAAATTATATTGCGGCCACTTGTACCGAAAACGGATCTTACGATCTGGTTGTATATTGTACCGATTGCGGCATAGAACTTTCAAGGGAAACCTTTACGGTGGCGGCGACAGGGCACAGCTACGTGTTTGGCGGCTGGACCTGGACGGGCGATGAGGCCTACGCTATGTTTGTGTGCTCGGTCTGCGGTGATACAATAACAGTTGCGGCTACGGTAACAAGCGAGGTTACTAGGCAGGCTACATGCTCGGTTGAAGGCGAGATTACATATTACGCGGTTGTCACGCTGGACGGCGCGGAATATTCCACGACGACGACTTCGTCTATCCCTAAGACAGAACACACGGCGGGCGAAGCCGTTATGGAAAGTTATGTGGCGCCCGGTTGCGAAGAAAACGGTTATTATGTGATGGCTGTGTACTGCGAGGTATGCGGCGAAGAAATTTCCAGCACAATGTATAATCTGGAACCTACAGGCCACAATTACGAGATATCTGAATGGATATGGAACGGCTACATTGCCGCTACGGCTTTCTTCGTTTGCTCAAATGACCAAAGCCATTTGTACCAGGTAGACGCCGCAATTACCGACGAAATTACAGTTCAGGCTACATACGACGAAGCGGGTGTAAGAACATATACCGCTACCGTTGAGTTTGAGGGCGTTACCTATACAGATTATATAGAGAGGGCTATTCCCGCCCTTTCGCATACGGCGGGCGAAGCCGTTATAGAAAACTACGTTGAGGCTACTTGTACAGAGGCGGGATCTTACGATCTGGTTGTGTATTGTACGGACTGCGGCGAGGAACTTTCCCGCGAGGCTATAACCATAGCGGCGACAGGCCACAGCTATCAATTAAGCGAGTGGATGTGGACCAACACCGAAGCGGCGTTCGGATATTTTGTATGTTCGTACGATTACTCGCATGCGTTAATGGTAGAAGCTACTGTGACGTGTACTCTTTACAGGGATGCGACGTGCGACGAAGCCGGCTCGGCTACATATCTTGCCGAACTCTATTATAACGGCGTTTACTATGTAAATGAAAGGGTAGTAGAGATTGAACCTACGGGGCATGATTACACAGATAAGACAGAAAATTACGTTGAGGCGACGTGTACAACGGACGGCTCATACGATGTAGTCGTATATTGCACGGTATGCGGCGATGAACTTTCACGGGAAACCGTTATAATACCCGCTACGGGACACAACTACGAGGCGGTAGTAACCGAGCCGACTTGTGCCGAGCAGGGCTACACTACATATACCTGCAGCCATTGCGGAGATTCGTATGTTGACGATTATACAGAGGCTTCAGGCCATTCCTGGAACGAAGGCACGGTTGTAATCGAAGTCGGATGTATTCAGGACGGCGTTATAAGATATACCTGTACGATATGCAACGAGACAAAGCTGGTAACAATCCCTGCGACGGGCCATACGGAAGGCGAAGCCGCGATAGAAAACAGGGTTGAGGCGACGTGTACAACGGATGGCTCATACGATGTGGTAGTATATTGTACTGAATGCGGCATGGAAGTCAGCAGGACTACTATAACTATACTCGCTACGGGCCACAGCTATGAGGCGGCAGTAACCGAACCTACGTGTACAGAGCGGGGCTACACTACATACACCTGCAGCCATTGCGGAGAATCGTATGTAGCCGATTATACAGACGCTTCAGGCCATTCCTGGAACGAGGGCGTTGTAACAACCGAGCCTACGTGCGTAACGGAAGGCGTTATGACGTATACCTGTACGGTATGCGGCGAGACCAGGACAGAATCAATTTCTGTGACGGGCCACACTGCGGGCGAAGCTGTGATTGAAAACAAGGTTGAGGCGACGTGTACAACAGACGGCTTGTATGACCTTGTGGTATACTGTACTGTATGCGGCGAGGAAATAAGCCGAACTACGATAACAATCCCTGCGACGGGGCACACCGAGGGCGAAGCCGTAACAGAAAATTATGTAGCCGCGACTTGTACAACGAGCGGTTCGTATAATACCGTAATATACTGTACTGTATGCGGCGATGAAATAAGCCGAACCACTATAGCGATACCCGCGACGGGCCACACCGAGGGCGAGGCCGTAACAGAAAATTATGTTGAGGCAACGTGTACAACGGACGGTTCGTATGACACCGTTATATACTGTAAGGTATGCGGCGAGGAACTTTCCCGCGAGACGGTTGTAATTCCCGCGACGGGCCACAAAACCGACAGTTACGAACACGATAACTGTTATCATACATATACCTGTACGCAATGCGGCGTTACAATAGAGGAAGAACACGACTTTGAAGACGGCGTTTGCTCGCTGTGCGGATATGTCGCAGATTATTCGCTCGGGCTTAAATATACGCTTTCCGACGACGGCGAATACTACATTGTATCGGGCATAGGCACATGCAAGGATACCGAGGTGGTAATTCCTTCTATCTATAAAAAATTGCCTGTAACAGAGATAGGCGGCAGCGCTTTCTCTAGTTGCTCTGTAAAATTTACGTCGGTTATCATACCCGACAGCGTGACAACTATCGGAAGTTCTGCTTTCGCTTATTGCTCGGCGCTGCTGAGCATTGATATACCCGACAGCGTGACAACTATCGGAAGTTCTGCTTTCTCTTCTTGTACGGCGCTGCTGAGCATTGATATATCAAACAGTGTGACCACTTTAAATAGTTATGCTTTCTCTTCTTGCACGGCGCTGCAAAGCGTAACAATAGGGGAGGGCGTAACCAGCATAGCCGACAGTGTATTTTATGGCTGTACAGCCTTGACCGAAATTATATTCAACGCAATAAATGAGGTCAGCCTGACTAAATCATCACTTTTGAACGGTGTATTCTATAACGCAGGCTCGGGCGCCGAAGGCGGAATAACAGTTATTATAGGGGCAAACGTAAGCGAGGTTCCTGCATATCTTTTCTATTCTCCTAAAACGTTGAATGCGCCGCATATAACAAGCGTTGTGTTTGAAGGAACGCTTTGCAAGAGTATAGGCGCGTACGCTTTTGCCAACTGTATTTACCTTACTAATATTACAATTCCGTCATCCGTTACATCGTTAGGCAATTACGTATTCAACGGCTGTACGTCGTTAACGAAGATAGAATTGCCTTCAAGCCTTGAAAGCATAGGCACATACGCATTCTACGGCTGTACGGCCCTTGCGGAAATAAATATACCTGAAAAAATTACCACGTTGAGCACATATATGCTGTGCGACTGCACTTCGCTTGCGACCATTTACTTTGACGCAGAATGTGTAACGTCAAGTGGAAGCAACTACTTCCTGAATGTAGGCTCAGAACTTGCCGACGGTACGACGGTAATTATAGGGGCGGGCGTCACTACAATATATTCGTCATGTTTCAGTATGTCGTCAAGTTATCCTCATAATATAACAAGGATAGAGTTTGCCGACAACAGCCAGTGTATTACGATAAAGTCGTCTGCGTTCAACGGTTGCTCGGCTGAAATAGTCTGGGGCGACAACCCTGCGATTACAGAAATAGGAACCTCCGCATTTTCAGGTTACTGCGGAACGAGCCTGATTATCCCTGAAGGCATTACTTCTATTGGCGGCGGCGCATTCTCGCAATGTTTATACCTTACCGAAATTTACTACTGCGCGACAACGGTTGCAGACACGAGTACGGATGTATTTGCTAAAGCGGGAAGAAGCGGCGCGGGTATAACGCTTACTATAGCTGAAAATGTAACAAGAATACCCGCTAACTTGTTCTATAATAGTTCGTCGTCGGAGTCTTCGCCGTATATAACGAAGGTAATATTCGAAGGTACCAGCTCCTGTACAGAGATAGGGGAGGCGGCGTTCTATAACCTTATATCGCTTGAAAGCATTACAATACCCGAGGGCGTGACTTCGATAGGGAACAGCGCGTTCTATGGCTGCACGGGCCTTGAGACTGTGTATTTCAACGCAGCAAAAATTACGTCGGCCATTTCGTCAGGCAATAATATATTCTATAGCGCCGGAGCGGCAAGCGGAATGACCCTCTATGTAGGGAAAAATGTGACAAGGATACCCGAATATCTTTTTGATCCGTCCAATTCGGCTGTTTATGCGCCGACAATAACGGAAGCGGTATTCCTTGGCGACTTCTGTACAGAAATAGGCGAACGCGCTTTCGCGTATTGCTCACTCCTTACAACGATTACCCTGCCCGACAGTATTACAAGCATAGGCGATTACGCCTTTGACTACAGCGGGATTACGGCTATAGCTATTCCTTCGGGCGTAACCTCGATTGGCTCCTATACTTTCCGTTATTGCGAGTCGCTTGAAAGCGTAACCCTTCCTGAAGGCCTTACAAACATAGGCAGCTATGCGTTCGCATATTGCACGGCGCTTGCAAGCATCGCCCTTCCCGACAGCCTTACAAGCATAGGGACTTATGCGTTCCGCGGCACATCTGCCGGAATTATATGGGGCGACAATCCTGAAATTACAGAAATCGGCGGGTATGCCTTCTACGGCTACAAAGGCGCATCCATCACCATACCCGAAAAGGTGGTTACAATCGGAAGCTACGCCTTTTACAGCTCAACTTGCTCGATAGACTGGGGCAATTCCTCTGTAACTTCTATAGGTACGCACGCATTCCAGCTCAGCACAATAACAAGCATAACCATCCCTGAAACGGTAACTTCGATAGGGGATTATGCGTTTGCTTACTGTACAAATCTTACTGCAATATATTATAACGCCGTCTCGGCGGCCGGTTATACGACTGATGTCGATGTCTTCCGAAACATCGGTAAAAACAGCGACAGCGGGGTAACGATTATAATAGGCAGCAGCGTACAGTGTATCCCCGCATATATGTTTGCGATAAACGATTCAACCTACAGGCCGAATATAACAAGCGTTACGTTTGAGGACGGAAGCAACTGTACCGAGATTGGTAAGTACGCCTTCGCATATTGTGATTCGCTCACCTCGATTACAATACCCGAATCGGTTGTAACGTTAAACGACAGAGCGTTCTATAATTGCACGGCGCTTGAGTATATCTATTTCAACGCCACGGCTATGAATAGTCTTTCATCCAACTATGTATTCAGCGGCGCCGGCACAGCAAATGAAAACGGCGTAGCGGTTATAGTAGGCAAAAACGTCACACAGATTCCCGAGGGACTTTTCTACGACGGGAGCAATATTAACGTTATAAGCGTTACGTTTGAAGAGGGGAGCGTATGTACCTTGATAGGTGGCAACGCGTTCCTTAATACCCCGCTTAAGAGCATAAATTTGCCCTCAGGCCTTACAAGCATAGGGGCAGGCGCGTTCTCTCGTTGTACCTCGCTTGAAAGCGTAACCCTGCCCGATACGCTTACGGCAATAAACAAAAATGCGTTTACGTACTGCACGGCGGAAATAATATGGAGCGGCACTCCTGTAATAGAAGAAATAAGCGATTACGCCTTCTCGTACTACTATGGTACGTCGTTCAGCATCCCTGACAGCGTGACAACAATAGGGGCCTACGCGTTCAGGTATTGCGAATATCTTGAAACGCTTACGATAGGCAAAGGGGTAACAACCTTTGGCGAACACGCATTTGAATATTGCACGGCGCTTACCGCCATAAATTATAATGCAACAGCCGCAGATGATCTTTCGTCCGGAACAAGCAGTGTGACCGCAAACAATGTGTTCTGTAAGGCGGGGACGGCTTCTGACGAAGGAATTACGCTCACTATAGGGGCAAACGTAACAAGAATACCTGCAAACCTGTTCTTCCCGTATTACTCGGGCGATTACGCTCCTAAAATCGTGACCGTGGTATTTGAGGACGGAAGCGAATGTACAGAGATAGGGCAGTACGCGTTTAAATACTGCGTATACCTTGAAACGGTTACAATACCCGAAAGCATAACTTCTATAGGTTACGGGGCGTTCTATGATTGCACGGCGCTTACTACTATATATTATAATGCTAAGTCTGCGGAAGATCTGGCTTCAGGCTATGTATTCGACGGCGCCGCTACAGAAACCACGGGCGCGACCATATACATAGGTTCGGCCGTTACGCGGATACCCGCATACCTTTTAAAGGGCGCAACGCACAATATAACAACGGTGGTATTTACAGGCTCAGACTGCGTAAGCTTCGGCAAAGACGCATTCAGCGGATGCACATGGATTACAACGGTGGATATCTCAGATTTAGCCTCATGGAGCATGGCGACGTTTGAAAACGCATACTCTAACCCCCTCGCTTACGGCGACCTGTATGTTGATGGCGTTGTTCTTACTGAGCTTGTTATCCCCGATACGGTAACGTATATAAGCGATTACGCATTCTATAACTGCGATAAGGTAGTTTCTCTTACCATATCGGCAAACGCTGAAACCATAGGCAGTTACGCCTTCTATAACTGTAAGTCGCTTTCAGCTATAACAATACCCGACGCCGTGACGACGATAAACTCGTACGCGTTCGGTTATTGCGAGGCCGCCTCAACAATAAGCATCGGCGAAAGCGTCGCCTCTTTAGGCAAGTATGCGTTTGAATATTGCGTCGGCGCCATAATCTGGAGCGAAAATATCGCTATAGAGACAATAGGCGAATACGCTTTCTCGCTGTACAGCGGTACAGAGATAACTATACCCGAAAGCGTAACGTGTATAGAGCAGTACGCTGTGGCGAATTGTCCTAATCTTACTGTAATAAATTACAATGCCGTATGTGTAAGCGACGACGATGTAGGCTCGAAGGTGTTTGATTCCACTGGATTTGGCGGAAACGGCATAACGCTGAATATTGGCGCAAAAGCAGAAAGAATACCTGCTTCCCTGTTTGCCACAACTTCAACCTCAAACGGCGCAGGTGTAAATATAACCGAATTGATCTTCGCAAGCGGGTCTGTCTGCACAGAAATAGGCGCGTCTGCGTTCAATAAATGCGCCACGCTTAAGAGTATCACATTCGGAACAGATATAGTTACCATAGGCAGCAATGCATTCTATCAATGCACAGCTCTCGCTGAAATTGACATCCCCGACAGCGTTGAAACGATAGGCGCGACCGCATTCTATGGCTGCACCTCTGCCGCCAGCCTTAAGATAGGCAAGGGAGTAACTTCGATAGGCAAAAATGCTTTCAGCAACCTTGCGAATGTTACACAGATATATTATAACGCAGTCTCGGCGGAAAACCTTGGATATGATTCAGTTATATTCGGTCATGCGGGATCGGAGAGCGGAAACGTGGTTGTTACCATAGGGAAAGACGTAGAAAGAATACCTAATTTGCTCTTCTATGATACTTATGTGAATAAGTTTATAACCGAAGTTACGTTTGAAGAAGGCTCTGTCTGCACCGAGATAGCATTCGACGCATTCTATAATTACACAGCGTTAGTTACGCTCAACCTTGGCGAAAGCCTCACCACAATAGGCATTCAGGCGTTTGACGGCTGTACATCTCTTGCAAAAATCGTCATTCCTGACAGCGTAAAAAGTATAGGGACATCGGCTTTCTGTAATTGTTCTTCGGTAACCAGCCTTACCATAGGCGAGGGATTAGAAGAGGTCGGCAGCAGTGCATTCAGCGGCCTTACGTCGCTTACAGAAATTAATTACAACGCAACCTCTATGACCAGCGATATATTTGTCCTCAGCAGCGCGGGATCAGGCACAAGCGGAATTGCGGTTACAATCGGCGCAAATGTGGAAAGAGTACCGAATTATCTTTTCGGTACGTCTACCGCTTCCGCCAATGTAACAAGCGTGGAGTTTAAAACAGACAACGAAGGCGCTTATAAATGTACGTATATAGGCGTGTATGCATTTGCCTATAGCTCGATTACGACGATAAACATACCCGACACCATATCGTATATAGGCGCAAACGCCTTTTATAACTGTACGTCGCTTACATATTATGAATGTGACGACAGCAGTTACCTCGGCAATGAGGGAAATAATTATCTCGTATTAGTGTCGGCGGGCGGCGCAGAAACGACTTTCACCGTTCCGAATGAGACAAGGGTAATATATGACTATGCATTTAAAGGCTGTTCGTATACTTCAATCTCTTTGCCAGACTCTTTGCAGCATATAGGTTACGGAGCTTTCTATAACTGTGCATCGCTTGAATCGTTTGAAATCCCTTCAACGGTTTCCTCGATAGGGGATTATGCGTTCTACGGCTGCAAACTGCTTACTTCAATCATAATTCCTGACGGCGTGACCGAGATTGGCGCCTATGTATTCTACGAATGTACTAAACTTGAAACCGTTTCTATACCCTCGAGCGTTACAAGCATAGGGGTTTACGCGTTCGGCGACTGCAGATCTCTTACTGAAATTACCCTTCCTTCGGCCGTTACGTCAATAGGGGACAGTGCATTCTATTATTGCACCTCTCTTACAGAGATAACTATTCCAGACGGAGTGACCGAAATAAGCGACTATATGTTCCTCGGTTGCGGCTCTCTCATCTCAATCGCCATCCCCTCGACCGTTAAGAGTATAGGTCAGGGCGCATTTTGGGATTGTTCCTTTCTTGCCTCGATCATCATTCCCGAAGGCGTTACGTCGATAGGACATAATGCGTTTTGGTATTGTACCGCGCTTGAGACGATATATCTTCCATCGACGTTGACCGAGATAGTATACGGCGCTTTTGACGAATGTACGTCGCTTACAGGCGTTTATTTAGCGGATATCGACGCGTGGTTCGGTGTGACGATAGGAGGCAATGACGGGAATCCTTTGACACACGCAGGCAATTTATACGCCTATGACTCTGCAACTGAAGAATATGCGCTTGTTACATCGATTGTCGTTCCTGAAAAGGTTACTGCTATTAACGCATATCTGTTTGACGGTTGCACTTCGCTTACCTCTGTAACTTTGCATAGCGGTGTAACGGAGATAGGGGATTACGCATTCCGCAATACCGGCTTAACGTCAATTACAATACCTGCAAGCGTGACATCTATAGGCGACTGCGCGTTTGCAGGAAATGTTCTTACGACCATAACGGTAGAGGAACCCGCAGAAGAGGAGGCTGAAACATATTACGCCTCGGCTGACGGAAATCTGTACAGCGCAGACAAAACTACGCTTATAGCTTACGCGGCGGCAAGCGGCAAAACTACGTTTACGGTGCCCGACGGCGTTACTGCGATATCTGCGTATGCATTCTACGGGTGTACTAATCTCAAGTCGGTGGTTATTCCTTCAAGCGTTACATCGATAGGCGATTACGCATTCTACGGCTGCGCCGGCCTTACAACGATAACCTTTGCCAACGGATTGTTAACTATAGGGGAGTACGCCTTCTACGGGTGTTCGTCGCTTACCAAGATAGAACTTCCCGACAGCGTTACCTCGATAGGATCCTACGCATTCAGGGATTGCACTTCGCTTGAAAGCGCATGGCTTTCTTCTGGTCTTACAACCATATCGAGCTATCTGTTCTACGGGTGCGAAAAACTTGCATCGGTAACGATTTATCCGGGAGTTACTACTATAGGTTCCTATGCCTTCTACGGGTGTACATCGCTTACTGATGTTGTCATCCCCGACGGCGTGACATATATTTACGAAGACGCTTTCTATAAATGTACGTCGCTTAGAGTCGTTATTCCTGCCTCGCTGGAAACAATAAAGCATTTCGTATTCAGCGCGGGCATAACCGTTTACTATAAAGGAACAGCCGACCAGTTTGCTGCGATAGAAAAGGGTACTTCAGAATTGACCGATGCGGCAACTAATGTTTATTACTATGACAAAGACAAGACTGCGACGGATGCGGGCAATTACTGGCGGTATGAAGACGACGAAATAGTTGCCTGGACGGTAGAAGATACATCGGCAGAATAAAAAGCATGCAGAATATGCATAGCGTACAGAATTTAAAAGCAAGGCAAGCAGCAGCTTGCCTTGCTTTTGACAATGTTTTTTTAATATGTTACAATAAAAACCTGAAACAAAGCAGAAAATATGAATATACTCAATATTCGCAATAAAGGAAAATATATGAAAACCACACAAAAAACCAAAGGCGGCGGCCTTTTAAAGAGGTTTGTAAGGTACTATAAACCGCATAAAAAGCTTTTTATAATAGATATGTGCTGCGCGTTTATAATTTCGGTTTTTAACCTTGTGTACCCTTACGTCACTAAAGAAATTATAAACAACTACGTTCCTAATAAGCTTTTGAATATGCTTTTAGCTTTCGGCGCGATACTGCTTGTTATCTACATAGTAAAGGCGTTTTTAAACTATGTTTTGCAGTACTGGGGCCATCTGGTCGGCGTACGCATGCAGGCCGATATGCGAAGCGAACTTTTCTGTCACCTGCAAAAAATGCCCTTTACGTACTTTGACGACAACAAGACGGGCGTTATTATGAGCCGCATCACAAACGACTTGTTTGAAATTTCAGAACTCGCTCATCACGGGCCTGAGGACGTGTTTTTGTCCTTCGTCACCCTGATAGGGGCGTTTATCATGCTGGCGTTTATAGACGTATACCTCACGCTTATAGTTTTCGCTTTTATTCCGTTTATTGTGCTTTACGCCGTCCTTATAAGAAAGAGAATGAAGCGGGTATATAAGGAAGTGAGGGTGGCTCAGGCAGAAATTAACGCCGATATAGAGAGCGCCGTGTCGGGAATGAGAGTTTCAAGGGCGTATTGCGCGCAGGACTACGAGAGCGAAAAGTTTGAAAAAGGCAACAAGTATTTTGTTAAAACAAAGGGCATGCAGTACAAGGTAATGGGCGAGTTCCACTCGTCAATGACATTTTTTACCGACTTTTTGTACTTTGTTGTGTTGCTGCGGGCGGACTGTTTTTCTACTACGGAAGGATAGATACGGGCGAATTTGCCGCGTTCGTGCTGTATATCAGCGCATTAATCAACCCCGTGAGGACGCTTACAAACATTTACGACCAGATTCAGGAGGGGGCTACGGGCTTCAGGCGGTTCTGCGAGATTATGGACTCCCCTGAAGAGGAACAGATAGAAAACGCCGTCCGCCCCGAGATTTTAAGGGGAGACATAGTGTTTGAAGACGTCACCTTTTCCTATAAAAAGGGCGGGGACGCAAGGCCCGTGATTAAGGATTTTTCCATGAAAATCCCCGCGGGCAAAACTATCGCTCTGGTAGGCCCGTCGGGCGGCGGCAAAACTACCATATGTCACCTTATACCCCGTTTTTACGAGATTGACGGCGGCAAAATTACCATAGACGGCATAGATATCCGCGACCTTGACAAGGTTTCGCTGCGTAAAAACGTAGGCATCGTGCAGCAGGACGTGTTTCTGTTCAACGGAACCATCCGCGAAAATATAGCCTACGGCAACTTTGACGCCACCGAAGACGAGATTATAGAGGCCGCTAAAAAGGCGAATATCCATCAATATATATCAGAACTGCCCGACGGCTATGATACTAACGTAGGCGAAAGGGGCATTAAACTTTCGGGCGGGCAAAAGCAGAGGGTTTCTATAGCCAGGGCGTTTTTGAAAAATCCCCCGATACTCATTTTGGACGAAGCCACCTCGGCGCTGGATAACGCTACGGAAATGCTTATACAGGACGCATTGTACAAACTTTCTGAGGGCAGAACGGTTTTGGTTGTGGCGCACAGGCTTTCCACAATCAAAAACGCCGACGAAATAATTGTAATCACCAAAGACGGAATAGAGGAACGCGGCTCGCACGAGCAGCTTATTCTGTGCGACGGGCTGTATAAAAAGCTGTACGAATACCAGTTCAAAAATTTGTAGACCGCGTAATATGTTGCGATTATCAAGAGGTTTTGTTGTTTGTACAGCCCTTGCC
>JAJPXK010000220.1 GCA_021205485.1 Clostridia bacterium
TGCATCCGCCGTTCCTTGTCAATCTGTTTAATTGCAATATTCCACGAATCGCACCGGAAGTCAAATTTTCGCGTGTTTGATGTGCATTTTCAAAATTCCTATTTTCCTGCGCGCAGGAAAATCAAAAATTCCCAACCCCCACATTTTCAAAACAGGTAAGTCAAATCGCCCCTGAAATATGTTGACTTTGCTTTTGCGAGTGTGTTAAAATACAGGCAGGAAGCGGGAAACCGGAACGAGAAAAAGAGAGCTTCCACAAAAGGGTATCCTCCCAAAAGAGAGATTTCCCAAAAGCGCACCCTCTCCGTTTCCTACCCGGACAAAAGAAACAAAAAGAGAAACCATAAAGAAGGAAATGAGTCACATGAACAAGGAGAAACGCATCAGAAAACAGAACATTAAAATTTCAGGAGGTATAGAATCATGATGCAGAAATATTTTGGAAACAACAAGGATAAGACTGCGAATCGCATTCTCGCAGGGGTGCTTTGCGCGGTGCTGGTATTTTTAACCATGTTCGCAAGGGGTTTTGCAGCCAGCAGCTTTAGTGATGTTGTAAGCGGTCATTGGGCTTATAACTACGTCGAGTATTGCTATGGACAGGGAATCGTTGAAGGTGTTGGCAATGGAAAGTTTGACCCTGATGCTACACTCACAAGGGCGCAGTTTATTACCATGATGGGACGTGCAACGTATGAAAGCGAAGTGCAAGCCCAGACGACCAGTTCGGATAGCTGGTACTCCGGCTATGTGCGTTATTTGTCCAACAAGGGGTATCTGGACGGAATCGCAACCGATGAGGCAAGTCTGAATCAGGGGATGCCGCGTCAGGAAATGGCGCAGTTGCTTTACAATTTGTGCGATAATGGAGAGATCGTCGTCGGATTGTACAGCAGCGAATATGAAGGAGAGGTCACGGTAAGCGGCGTTAGCATTAACGTCGAGATGTTAGATTATATTTCCGATGCAAACAGTATCGGAAGTCAATATAAGGATGCAGTGGAATATTGTTATTACGTCGGTCTTTTGACCGGATTCGAGGACGGAACGTTCCAGCCGAACGGAACGGTCACCAGAGCGCAGGCGTGTGCAGTGGTGAACCGGGCAGATTATTGGAACAATGCACTGAATCTCAAATGGAGTGCTTTGCATGGCGTATATATTTCGGATGACGCTATGGGTCAGGTCGTAAGCAATGAAATTATCCGGCTCATCAACGAATACAGAGTTGAAAACGGGCTTGAAGAATATACGGTCAAGAAGTTTATGAATCAGGGGTCTGCGGTGAGAGCTGCTGAATATGCTGATAATCCTTCGTTGAAACATACCAGAACGGATGGCCGGGCTTCTGGATATGTATATGAGGACTTGTTTGGAAACGGTTTGGCTTCCGCCGAATGCTGTACCGGTGTTAATATTTCTGGCTTGACGTTGACAGGCATTTCTGATGCTGTCGTCCTAAGTTGGAAAAATTCTTCCGGACATAATGCCGCACTATTAGGTGAGCATTACTATTATATTGGATGTGGCGTTGATTTTACTAAATCAGGCTTGATTTATTGCGCTGCACATTTTTCTTGGGATAGCGCTACTGGCTGGTCAGAGCAATTTAAATACATGGATTAAAGGCTAATTTGGAAGATACAAGCATTTCGTATGATTTTATCAATTCTATTTTTGATAATTAAAAATAACTTAATGTTCTTTATTATCTATCGACCTTTTAGGTCGTTAGTTTTTTTTTTTTTTTTCAAAAGTGCCAAAACCCAAAGGTTCAAAAGGGCGGAAGGGGAAAAACATAGATATTATAGCCGAGCCTATCTGACCGCCAATAGCCGACCTAATCTGTCCGGTAGCCGAGACAATTTGTCCTGACTGCCGGGCTTATTTGACATAAAGATGTCGAAATAGCCAAGCTAATTTGTCCATGCTGTGTTATAATGGAATCACTACTTTTCAGTTTAGCGCATCACTCCCGGGAAAACAAAAGCAATAAACCAAATTATATGTTGAATTTTTTTCACAGAGGTAAATAATAAAACAAAATGCCGGGTGAAGTTTTTGGTTCACCCGACACTTGAGCAAAATGATGATTTTTTACTCTGATGTATAGACTTTTTAGTTTGGCATCGCAAGATATAACACTTAAAGATGACAATTATACAAATTCAGCGGCTTTGCAACAAAAAACAAAATGTTTTTCTGAAACTTCAGCTAATTCCTGCGCTTTAAAGCAATCCTCACAGGCATATGGACATCTGGCCGCAAATCTGCATCCGGGTTCGGGATCGATCGGCGATGTAACTTCACCGCGCAGTGGGATACGTTCTGGCTGATTATCAATATCCGTTGACGGAATCGCAGAAAGCAATGCTCTTGTATATGGATGTACCGGATTTTGAAACAATTCTTTTGCATCACATATTTCCATCACCTGTCCCAGATACATCACGCAGATGTCATTTGATATGTGGCGAACAACAGACATATCATGCGTTACAAACATATATGTTAAATTTTGAGATTTTTGCAAATCCATCAGCAAATTCAATATCTGCGCCTGAATTGAAACATCCAATGCAGAAACTGGCTCGTCGCACACAATAAATTTTGGATTCATCGCCAAAGCTCGCGCAATGCCGACACGCTGTCGCCGTCCTCCGTCAAGCTCATGTGGATAAGCACTTCTCATCCGCATATCCACGCCGACCAAGTCCATCAGACGTTCCAATTCATATGAAAACTCACTCTTTTCCAATCGCCGTGACATGACAAGCGCTTCTCTGATGGTCTTTTCTACCGTCATTCGCGGATTTAAGGAGGAGTAGGGATCCTGAAAAATCAGTTGTGCTTTACTACGAATTTTATGAAGCTCCGATTTTTTTAGATTTGTTACATCCTGTCCATCAATAAAAATCTGCCCTGCTGTCGGATTTTGCAACCGAATAATCGTCCGGCCCAATGTGGATTTTCCGCAACCGGACTCGCCCACCACGCCCATTGTCTTTCCTTCTCCAATGGAAAACGTAACATCATCCACTGCATGATTTATCCCTTTGGCCGTGTCAAAATATTTTTTCAAATGTCTAACTTCAACCATGTTTCCCATATTTTGAAATTCACCCCCTGATTCTTCCACCATACAGAAACTATTTTCTGTCTTGACTTGCATTTGCGTATCGCAGGCACCGACACAAGTGACCATCGCCAATGTCAACGGATGGTACTGGCGTGTGCTCGCACTTGGAATCCGCATATTTACAACGTGGATAGAAATAGCATCCGTCTGGAAGTCGCGTCGGGTCTGTCGGCAGGCCATCGATTGGCGTAAGACGCTCAACATCGACATTCATTTTTGGAATTGCATCAAATAATCCCTGCGTATAAGGATGTTTCGGCTCCTTGAATATCTGTTGTTTGTTTCCGTATTCTATGATCTGCCCACCATACATGACTGCCACATAATCGCAGGTTCTTGCAACAATTCCGAAGTCATGGGTTATCATAATCATTGCCGTATTTTGCATCTTTTGCAAACGGATAATCAAGTCAAGAACCTGTGCCTGAATCGTTACATCGAGTGCAGTAGTCGGTTCATCGGCGATAATCAAATCCGGAGAACAGGCCAGCGCAATGGCGATGATTACCCGTTGCTTCATCCCACCGGAGAACTGATGCGGATACTCTCGAAAGCGGTCTCTTGAAATTCCAACCATCTCAAGAACATGCTTAGCCTTTTCATCAGCTTCCTGCCCTTTGAGACCTTCGTGAATTTGGATCGCTTCTGCAATTTGCTTGCCAACGCGAATGCTCGGATTCAGCGCTGTCATAGGGTCTTGGAAAATCATTGAAATCCTGTATCCCCGAACAGAACGCATCGCCTCATCGGAAAGCGCCAGTATATTCTGATCATCCAGTTGAACGGTTCCGCCTGTTATCCGGGCCGGAGGCGTGGGCAACACCCGGATAATGGATTTTGCTACTGTTGTTTTTCCAGCCCCTGTTTCTCCAACAAGGCCCAATGTCTGTCCATAATTTAAATTAAAAGACACATCATTTACTGCTTTTACAATTTCTCTCCCTACTTTATACTCCACCGAAAGGTTTTGGACAGAAAGCACGCGGCCGTTTTTTCTCTGTTTTGCTTTTTCGCGTTCTTTTTCATACATTTCAGCCTTGTCCCGTGCCTGAAAAGAGGCTTGTTCTCCTGTTTTAAACATTTTTGCCGTCACCTCCGTTATGTTCTGAGCTTCGGATCCAACGCATCGCGCAGGCCATTCCCGATCAGATTAAATGAAAATACAACAAGTGCGATTGCGATACCGGGAATAATTATCTGATAAGAGCAGGAGCGAATATTTGCTTTTGCCAAAGACATCATCGCGCCCCATTCTGCATATGGATCCTGAACGCCGAGACCAACATAACTCAACCCGGCAGAGGTCAAAATCGAGCGCCCCACGCCATTGGATGCTGCAACTATGATAGGTGTCAGAGAATTCGGTACAACATGGCGGAACATGATCCGCAGGCTGCTGCATCCAAGACATTGCGCCGCTTCTATGTACTCTTCTCCCCGTACACCCAAGATTGCGGAACGGAGCAGCCGTATGGTTTGGGGTACCGAACTGGTTCCGAGGGCAACAACTGTGGGTACGAAGCCGGACCCCAACGCCTGAGAAATGATGATTGCCAAAAGCGTAGACGGGATCGCCTGAATAATGTCACAAATCCGCAAAATAACATTGTCTGTCTTGCCGCCAAAATATCCCGCGAAAGCGCCGATAATCACGCCAAAAACCACGCTGATTGCCTGGGAACAAATGCCAATGGAAACGGAATATCTTGCGCCGTATACAATTCGGCTGAAAATGTCCCTGCCATAACTGTCTGTTCCAAAAATGTGTTCGGCAGATGGCGCCTGGTTTGCATTCAGCGGATCGATCAATGTGTAATCATAGGTTGCAATAAACGGCGCCAAAATTGCAATCAGTACAATGGAAAAAAAGACGATGGAACCAATACAGGCGAGTGGATTTTTGAAAAACCGTTTTGCAAAATTATCTTGCGCAGGTGAATCTCTCAAATCGTTTTTCCTTCGGAATCGCAAGGACAAAGCCGATGCATTTGTTTCAGCCATTTACATTCACCTTCTTCACTTTTTTCTTTCGTTTCTTCTGTTGATTCTCATATTGCGCTTTGATTCTGGGGTCGATAAATGCATAAACCAAATCCACAATTAAAACGACGATGCAAAACAGCAGTGCCAAAAAGACAACACCGCCGCGGACAACCGGCAAATCGCGATTGGAAATACCATCTACAAGATACTTGCCGATGCCCGGAATAGAAAACGCACTTTCAACAACAACGGAACCGCCCAGGGAAGTTCCAAACGAGGTACCGATTCCTGTTATAACGGGAACAAGTGCATTTGGAAGCGCATGTTTATAGCGGATGCTGAATTCGGAACAGCCCTTTGCTCTGGCTGTTATGATATAGTCGGAATGAATTACCTCCAGCATTTGCGAGCGCGTTTGCCGTGCTATAACGCCGATCCCCATCAGGCTTGCTGCAACGCCAGGCATGATCCAATGCATCCACGTTCCGATGCCATAGCTTGGGAGCCAACCCAAATTATAAGAAAACAACAGGATCATCATCAATGCCAGCCAAAATCCGGGCAGAGAAAGCCCAACCAGCACAACGATCGTACATAAAAAGTCCTGCCATCTGTTTCGATGCACCGCTGCTGTAACACCCAACGGGATGGCAATCACGATTTGCGTGACAAAGCAAATCATGGCCAAAGTAAACGTGCGTGGAAATCTTGTGATAAGCTCATTGGTTACAGATGTGTTATTTAACCACGACGTTCCAAGATCAAAATGCAGAAAAGTTTCTTTTAAGAAATTAAGAAGCTGTACGATATACGGGTCATTTAATCCCAAGCTGTCCTGAAGCGCCGTGATTTGTGCCTGCGTAGCATTTGTACCAAGCATCAATCGCACTGCATCTCCAGGCACAAAATACATAATAGAAAAAATGACCACAGCAACACCGATGGTTACCGGTATAAGCGCCAATATTCGGTTGATTGTGTATCTTACCATTGTGTTTTCTCCGATTTCTCCACACGAACGATTTACACCTTTTTATCGCGGCGGCGCACATTTTGCGCGCCGCCGCAAGCTGTGAATCTAACGGATAAATATTAATTCTTATTCTACCAACACACAGGCGCCCGGGACAATTTCTCCAAGATTATTCACAACAAGCTCCTGAATGTGGGAACCGCCAAACGAGAATTTGTAAAAATTCATAATATCGTATACATAGCAGTTCTCATTTACATAATTCAGGAATGCGCCAAGCGTTTCCGTGCTGTTGGTGTTGACATCTGCCATGGTCTCATAGAGTTCCTGCAAAGTGCTGTCGTCGATGTGCAGCAGGTTGCCCCAATCGTTAATCGTGTTGTCACAGGCGTAGAGAACAGACCACATATATTCCGTTCCCGTGCCACCCTGCGAGCCGGTGATCGCCATATCCCACTGGGCATTTTCATCATAATAATAGTCGTTAAACAGGGCCGACTCATAGGTTTCGACTACACACTGGATCCCGAGCGCAAGCAAATATCCCTGGACAAGTGTGCTGATATTTTTGGTCTGCCCGGTTGAACTGCTCAGGATCGTGAAAGTTTCATTCTCATAACCAGATTCAGACAGATAGTCCGCGGCCAGCTCTGCATCATAACGATAATAAGAATCCAGATCTTCCAAGGATGCGTCGTAATCCGCATAAGCCGGATTGATGTAGTTTGCGGCAGCAGTGGCGTAGCTGCCAAAAATGTTTGCAGCGATTGCTTCTGTATCGATTGCATAGCATATAGCTTTGCGCAGATTTATGTCTGAACAAAGGCTGTTTTCTCCGCAATTAAACGCAATGCCATATGTCATCTGACTTTCAAGCGCTGCAACACAGTAGTCTTCGATGGCGTTCATATTCTCGTCCATGAACAGAGAATAATCGCTGGAGTTGGCAGATTTTATAAAATCAACTTCGCCAGTCTGAAGCGCAATCGCGCAGGCGCTGTTATCCTCTACATTGACCCATTTTACAATATCCGCATTTGCCAAGGCACTGGTAGCAACAAGGGATTCATCTGTTTGCCAATAATTGTTTGTTTTTTCGTAGGTAACATAGGAGCCTTCTTCATAATCGGTCAACTGGTATGGAGAAGTACCAACTGCATTGTGGACCATCTCATCCCCGCTGGCTTCCCATGCAGCCTCCGTAACAATTTTGATCGCACAGCAAATAGCAGCAAAGGTACCGGCTTTTTCATCGACAAGTTTCATATCCAGCGTATAATCATCAATAATATCAAAACCATCAAAGCAGGAAAGGATACTGCTGTATGTGCCGTTTTCAATGGCCTTTTCAAATGAAAATACAATGTCAGAAGCTGTCAATGCGTTTCCTTGCGTATCATGGATGTAATCATACAGGTACAACCGATAAACGCCGTCGCCAAGAGATTCGTAATCCTCCAGAAGCACTTTCTCAAGTTCGCCATCCGAATTACAGAAAAGCATGGCCTCAAACAGAATATCTTCATACATATATCTGTCACTGCTGAAGCCATAAGGCCCGTAGTTGCCGGGATCGCTTCTGTTTGCGCATACCAGTGTACTCAAACTTGCACTGTCACTGGCGGTACCGGCAGTTTCGGTACTACCGGTTTCCGAACTGCCACAAGCGGAAATCGCAAACATCATTACCAACGCGAGAGTCAAAGCAATTATCTTTTTTGCATTCATTTGTTTTTTCCTCCTAAAATTTTTGTCAGTCTTGCGTTATATTTATAATTCTATCAAAACATGGTCGGTGGCAAATTCGATCATGGTTTATAGAATGTTGCACAATTCGCCGAAGTTTGGATGCATCCAAATTCGGTCGGCGTAAGCGTGCCGTTTTCGTGGATGGAGAAACTCTTTATGTCGCCAGAGGAGAGACACGCGACAACAAGGTATTTGTGATTCGGTGAAAAGGAAAAGCCTCTGGGCCATGCCCCATCGACAGGAACATATTGAATCAGCTTAAGCGCTGCAGTTCCCTGATCGACCAAAAAAACAGAAATCCCGTTATAAAATCCTTGCGCAAGCGCATAGATATATTTTCCATCCGGAGAAATCTGAAAATCCTGTTGGCTATAACGCGCTCCGGACGGCACGCAATAATCCTCCGGAAGCGAGCGAACGGTGGAAAGGTGTTCTAAATTTCCAGATTTATCATACTTGTATGAATCAATTTCCATCTCCATTTCGTTATTATTAAAAAAGAATGGCAAAGTCGGGTGAAATGCGCAATAACGGGGAGCTCTTCCAGGACGGCTCAAATAAGGTCTGTTTCCATTCAAAATCAACTTCCAATTTTCCTTGTCGATCCGGTACATATAAATGCTGTCATTTCCCTTGTCACACGCAGCGAACAAGTCCCCCTGCGGAGCTATCACAGCACAATGTGCATGTGGTTGTAATTGTCTTGGCTTTGGACCGCTGCCCTTGTGAATTTGAATATCCAGCAATTTGCCAATGGATCCGTCTTCATTGAGCGCATACAAAAGAACTCCTGCATCCGAAAACTCAATATGGACACAAGGCGTTCCAAAAGCGTCCTTCTCTACTTTTGTAACGCTGTCCATACTGGAATGCATTGAAGCAACCAAAAATTTCCCGTTTGTATCTACTGAAACATAAGATGGCTGCGGGCAATAAGTAGGAACATGATTTAATTCTGTAATCTCCCCTGTATCCGGATTGATGCTATATGCATATAGGCAACCGCCGCATCCGGCACGAAGCGCCGGATGTTTATCCGTATCTACGCCACAATATAGGATCCCGCGCCGCTGATCAAGCGTGATATAACTATAGGACAACTCCTCGTTTAGCATATTAATAAGGTTAATTTCTCCGGTATCCTCGTTAAATTTATAAAGTCCAAGACCACCTTTTCCTCCTTTCAAACTCCAGCTGCCTATGTAAACAAAGGCCTCATTCGATTTAATCATTTATTTTCTATACTCCTTTATCACCCGTTCAAATTTGAAAATCGGCTGTATTGACAGAATTGTATCTAAGAAATAAAACATGGATGCAAACCATCTCTGTCAATTCCATTATTTTGCCTCTTTTTCTGAAAACGATGATATAAGAAATTGTGAAAAATGTCAAATAAAAATAAAACCCTCTCCATGCAGAAATGGAATAATTCCGCTTGCCTAACAGATAATAGATGAAATCAGAGAAAAATTTTTTTGTCTGCATTTTGACATTCCTGTAATATTAGACTTTTCTTTTTTGAATAAACATGATATGATAATCGCACATCTTACTGTGTTTTGGCGTTACACACAGGTTTCAATCCATACTATAAAAACAGATTTTTTTCAATTATATCATGAACAAAACACAGTTTATAATTGCAAAATTTTCCGATGAAATTGTTTTAATATCCCCCCACCATATTGTTCAGGAAAGGAGCTGCATAACCGTGACTGTTGACCAACTTCGTGAATTTCTGGTTTTATCGGAAATCGGAAATTATCAAAAAGCTGCGGATATTTTATATATTTCGCAGGGAACGCTTTCGAGACACATTATCAGCATTGAAAAGGAACTCGGCGTAACATTATTCGATAGAGAATCTCATTCAAACGAATTAAACGCGGAAGGCAGAAAATTTTTGCCATACGCACAACATATTGTTGATTTGGCTGATAATAGTGTGAAAGAAATTCAAGCGAAGTTGCAGGCGGAAGAGGGAAACTTAACGATAGCAGTTCCACACAACTTTAGCTATTACAAAAAGATAATGAATCTTCTCATTGATTTTTCCTGCTCATGGCCAAACACTTCAATTAACATCATGGAAAGCAACAACTCCACCATGAAGCAATTATTAAACGAAAGGAAATGTTCATTCGCCTTCTGCACGGAACTCGGTGAACCAACAAATGACAATTTTTTCCACATTCGCTTTTGCACGGATGTATTGAGCGTCTGTTTGCCAGTGTCTCATCCGCTGGCCAACAACCAATATATTTCCTTTGCAGAACTCAAAGGAGAAACCTTTGTCACTGCTACACAGCGCGGCACAATTTACGATAGTTTTATTCTTGCGTGCAAAAGATCAGGTTTTGAGCCAAAAATTGTGCATTCGCTCAGCGGTAACAGCATTTATCACTTTGTTGCGAATCAGTTGGGAATCGCCGTTCTTCTAAAGACTCCCGCACTATCTGCGCATACAGAGGGTACAACGCTTGTAGATGTTTACCCACCAATAACTGTATACCTGAATATGCTTTACTGCAAAGAGACCTTGAACAAAAAGGAATCGTGCTTTTTTGATTTTGCAAAAAATTACGAAGTTGACTAACACGGAGAAATAACTATATGAACCTAAATTACTTGCAGGAGTTTATAACTCTTGTCGAAACAGAAAGCTTTTCGCGTGCTGCAGAACAGTTTTCCATATCACAATCGACCATTAGCAAGCATATTGCAGCATTGGAAGCTGAATTGGGTGTGCAGTTGTTTGAACGGCGACAAAAGATGGTGACGCTCAACGAATTTGGAACGATTTTATATCCGTTTGCACGAAAAATGTTGAGTGAACAGAAAAAATATTCTGAACTGATCAATATGTCAAGTGGATATAAAAACAAGTCGATCAATATCGGCACGATTGGAAGCATGAGATTATACGGTCTGATGGAACCTATCAATCAATTCAGGATCGCATACCCAGATATCGAGGTGAATATTTATCAAAAGGAGTATGGGTTGAAAAAGGACCTTCTAAACAAGCAAATAGACATGGCATTTGTCAGGGAATCTGAAAAAATGTTTTTCAACGATGATCAGATAAAAACGATGGAATGCATATCAGATTCCGTAGTCGTGATTCTGCCGACCGGACATCCTGCGGCACAAAACGGATCCATTCATCTTTCGCAACTTCGGGACGAATTGTTTTATTTCTTAGACCGGCAACTCCCGTTCACTCGACTTTGCATCAATGCCTGCAACGCTGCTGGATTTTCTCCAAAAATTGCAGGAACCGGCTTCTCTGGTGCAGACATCATCGCTCTTATTGGCCGCGGCGGGGGCGCATCTCTCCTGTCAAAAAAACTGTTTCTGCGGGATTTCAGTCGCGATGACAGAGTAACATCTGCAGACCTCACACAAAGTATTCAAACTCATATCTCGTTAATATACTTAAATGAATCTGAGAATACCGCAGTGAATCATTCCTTTCTCTCGTTTTGGCGCAGCAACAAAATGGTTAGTAAAATTAGCAGAAATTAATGTATTGAAAGAACTACATCAGTCAATCGAATGAAAAAATTACAGGAGGTATAGAATCATGATGCAGAAGATTTTTGGAAACAACAAGGATAAGAATGCGAATCGCATTCTCGCCGGGGTGCTTTGCGCGGTGCTGGTATTTTTAACCATGTTCGCAAGGGGTTTTGCGGCCAGCAGCTTTAGTGATGTTGTAAGCGGTCATTGGGCATATAACTACGTCGAGTATTGCTATGGACAGGGAATCGTCGAAGGTGTCGGCAATGGAAAATTTGACCCTGATGCTACACTCACAAGGGCGCAGTTTATTACCATGATGGGCAGAGCTACTTATGAAAGCGAGGTTCAGGCGCAGACAACCAGTTCGGATAGTTGGTATTCCGGTTATGTAAGATACCTGAGCAACAAGGGGTATTTGGACGGAATCGCAACCGATGAAACCAGCTTGAATCAGGGGATGCCGCGTCAGGAGATGGCGCAGTTGCTTTACAATCTGTGCGATAATGGGGAGATCGTCGTGGGGTTGTACAGCAGCGAATATGAGGGAGAGGTTACAGTCAGCGGCGTTAGTATCAACGTCGAAATGCTGGACTATATTTCCGATGCGAATAGTATCGGAAGTCAATATAAGGATGCGGTGGAATATTGTTATTACGTCGGTCTTTTGACCGGATTCGAGGACGGAACGTTCCAGCCGAACGGAACGGTCACCAGAGCGCAGGCGTGTGCAGTGGTGAACCGGGCAGATTATTGGAACAATGCACTGAATCTCAAATGGAGTGCTTTGCATGGCGTATATATTTCGGATGACGCTATGGGTCAGGTCGTAAGCAATGAAATTATCCGGCTCATCAACGAATACAGAGTTGAAAACGGGCTTGAAGAATATACGGTCAAGAAGTTTATGAATCAGGGGGCTGCTGTGAGAGCGGTTGAGTACGCGACAAATCCTTCCCTGAAGCATTATCGTGCTGACGGGACAGGTGGCGGCTATGTCTATAAAGACCTGTTTGGTGTATCATTTTTGGATGAAGGTGAGTGTTGTACAGGCGTTAATATATCTAATAGTAAAACTTTGTCTGATTATGCGGAAAATATTGTGCAGAACTGGAAGGATTCTTCTGGACATAATGCTCAATTGTTAACTGAACATGCTCAATATTTCGGCTGTGGTGTGTGTTTTTATAAAAGTGCCACTCAAATTTATTGTGCTATGCATAATGCAAGTGAAGGTCAGCTTGATAGGTGTGGATTTGGAACATACGACTAACAGTGCTTTCTAAATAATATAATCAATAAATTCAAACCATCGGCTCAAATGAGTCGGTGGTTTTTTATTTTGTTTTTTCTGCAGATGGGAATTTTCTCAAAATCCCAAAATCCGAAAAGGGAAAAGTTGCTAATGATGGTCGAAAATTATGTAATAAAATTTGCAAAGTGACAATATGGAAATTTGACCAGATATTTCATTCAAATTTCGTTAAAAGTTTTATGAACAAAATTTTGCGAAAACTCTTGACAAATTTTCAAAAACTGGGTAAGTTGCAAGTGGTTTTTGGCAGAACTATAGTTTCTGGCCAGAACCAACACAACATTCTATCTTGTAAATAAATTTTTTGGAGGTTTCTCAAGATGTGTAATTCACGGAAATTCAGAAGGTTCATGGCCTTGCTGCTTACCATTGTTATGGTATTCGGCACGGTTGGAACGACAGCAGATGCCATATATGGTGGTCAAACTTCTTTGGAAAACCCGATCAGTCCGGGGCCCGGTAACTATAATGGCGCTTTCTTTACGTCTTTGTATAACGGAAACGTGGAGGCAGAGGGTATTCGATACTCGCTTGTAAAGGTGGACAAAAGCGCAATTCAAACGCAAATTACGAGCTTTGATGACTATCAAACGCTCGGCACCTATGATGCTGTTTCATCCGAACTTTACAGTGCATTGAATAATAGCTATAAATATTATTCGAAGTCATATTTTACAAGTATGAGATATGATGTTGGAGAAAGCTGGGTTCAACGTTTGAATGCGCTGGATTATGAAGTCGGCGTCAGCAAATACGGCAGCAGCTTCCTGACAAATGCCGAAATGTATGGATGGGATAGTTCCGCACTTGGAAGCGGCAACGCACGAGATATTGGTACATTAGACACCTTTTATAATCAGGCGGTTCAAATATACGGCGTGTATTACGGAGAAGGTACTTCCGAATACGATGAGCACGTTGCAAATCTCAATGCCTGCAAGAGGTGTCCAACCAAATTCTTTTGCAATTTGAACAATTGTCCCGGCAGACACAGGGCTGCTGTTTCCGTTGAATCCCGCCCATTTTGTCTCACATTCGCCGGGAGAGTAGCGAGC
>JAJPXK010000133.1 GCA_021205485.1 Clostridia bacterium
TTCCAAAAGGGCGTTCAGGCGGGAATCGGTTTTTGCGGCAAAGTATTCCCTTAAAAGCCGCAGGGCCTTAAGCGCGCCGCCGGGCGTAGCCTCGCCGCCTTTGCCGAGCGCCGCCGATATGCAGCCGTAAGTTACGCCGCTTACGCCCGCCCCGTCGCCGCAATCCCAGCAGGTGAACATACCCGAATTAAAGTCAAAGCGAAGCTTATCCCGCCCTGAAAGGTCGGCGCCGCACACGCCGCATCCGCTCAAAGAAAATCCGTACCCCGAAAGGGCCAGAGATTTTATCAAAAAACTTACAAGGGCCAGCCCCTCGTCGCCCGTACACATATCCGAGAGGGTTTTTACGCAGAGGGAAAAAAGTTCCACCGCGGCGTCCTCTTCAAATGTGAGCGCGTTTACCGCCTCGCACAGCGCCGAGGCCGCGTAAAACTTATTTATGTCGCACCGCAGGTCGTAAAAACTTTCGCTTTCCGACGCGTTGATTACGGTATATCTGCCGCCCTTTTGCGAAAGTATGTATTCGGCGAAGCAAAAAGGCTGAGCTGCGAATTTAAGCTTCGCCCCCGCCTTTTTAACCCCCTTTATGCCCGCGGATATCTTGCCGCGTTCGGCAGAAAAAAGGGTGAGAATTTTGTCGTTTTCGCCGTAATCTGCCGCCCTTATCATAAGGGCGTTAACCTTAATTTCCATGTGTTTTTATCGCCGCGGCGGCCATAAGGCGGCCCCTGAAAGGCCTTGCCGTAAATTATCGCTTGCCGCTAAGTTCTTTGTACAGCATATAGTAGCTGACCCTGCCCGTCTTTTCAAACATTTTCCACGCAAGCTCGGCCGCGTCCCTGTCTTTTTCCATAACGCCGTCACCCCCTATAACAGGATGTGTAACGCGGGAAAAATTATCAGTCTTTTTTTATGTCGTAGCCGAAATCTTTTACTAGCCCCGGCCTGTCGCGCCAGTCTTCCTTTACCTTTACGTAGGTGGTTAAAAAGACCTTGGCCCCTAAAAATTTTTCCATATCCTGCCTGGCGAACGAGGATACTTCCTTTATAGCCCTGCCCTGTTTGCCTATGAGTATGGCCTTGTGAGAGGCCTTTTCGCAGATTATGTCAAGGTTTATGTCGTACACGCCGTTGTCGTTCTTTCTGAACGTATTCACCACTACCGCTATGCCGTGAGGGACCTCTTTGTCGAACTTTAAAAGTATCTTTTCCCTCATAATTTCGGCGATCATAAACTTTTCGCTTTTATCCGAAACAATGTCGTCCTCTATAACCTTTTCCCCTTCGGGCATGGCCGCGGCCAGAGCCTTTTCCAGAGCCGCCATATTTGTGCCCTTTCGGGCCGAAACGGGGTACACGTCGCAGTCTATGCCAGCTTCGTACAGCTTTTTCGCGTCTTCGGCAATATTTTCCTTAGGCATAATGTCTATCTTTGTATAGGCTATTATCATAGGAATTTTAAGCGAAAAATACTTCTTCATAAGAAGAATATCGCTTTCGGAAATCCCGCCGTGGCCGTCGTGGACGAACATTATAAGGTCTACGTCCCTCGCCGCGAGCTCGGTGGTCTTCATCATCAGATCGGTAAGGTACGTCTTGCTCTTGTAAATCCCCGGGGTGTCCACAAAAACAAGCTGGTATTCGCTCTTTGTAAGTATGCCTAAAACGGCGTCCCTCGTGGTCTGCGGCTTAGGGGATACTATGCTCACCTTTTCGCCTACAAGCACGTTTATAAGCGTGCTTTTGCCCGCGTTCGCCTTGCCTATAACGCCGATAAATCCGCTTCTCATATTTACCTCTCAATTCCAGATTTTGCTAAAATTCTCTCTTCCTTTTCTCTCATAACCTTTTTGTCTTCCTCGTTTTCGTGGTCGTAGCCTAAAAGATGGCACAATCCGTGCACGGCGAGGTAGTTAAGCTCCCTTTCGTAGCTGTGGCCGTACTCCTCGGCCTGCTCTTTTGCCCGCTTTTCGCATATGGCTATCGAGCCTATAGACAGCCTTTTGTCCTCGCCGATATCGTAGGGAAAATCGGCTTTCTTTATCTTTACGCCGAAAATCCCGTCCAGGGCGGGGAAAGAGAGAACGTCGGTAACGGCGTCTTTATTTCTGAACCTGTTGTTTAAGCTTTTAATTTCTTCCTCGCCGCAGAGAATGATCTCCGCCGACAGAGACACGTCGGAAGAAAACTCCCCTTTAAAGGCCTTTTCTATGTGCGAAAAATCAAATTGGTCGCAATATATACGCAAATTAATCATAAATTATTACCAAAATATTTGGCGGCTATAACGGCGAAAAGCCGAGATAACCGCCTTTTTTTAAGTTTAATGCCTTTTGCTTACCTTTAACTTAGGATAAGCTATCCTTGAATGGTATACGCCCGTAAGCTGCGAAACTATGGTGAGCTTTATAGTGGTTAATTCGCCCATAGTGATGGAGCAATTTTCAAACTGGTCCATATCCAGCCTTTCTTCGATAAGGTTGCGGACCAACTCCTCTACCTTTTCGGGCGAACGGTTAGTGAGCGAACGCGAAGCCGCCTCGGCCGCGTCGGCAATCATAACTATCGCGGCTATCTTTGTTTCGGGCGCGGGGCCCGCATAGGAATAATTGGCGATATTCAGCTCGCCGTCAGACATTTTAAGGGCCTTGGCGTAGAAATATTTTATCGGCATCGTGCCGTGATGCTGTATGGCGATATCCGCAAAATATTCGGGCAGGTGAGCCTTTTTGATGAGCGCCGCGCCGTCGCGGGTGTGCGAACGTATTATATCCACCGAAAGTTCGGGGGTGATTTCGTCGTGCATGTTGTGGTCGGTCTGGTTTTCGGTGAACATCTCGGGGTTTTTAAGCTTGCCTACGTCGTGGTAGTAAGCCGCCGCCCTCGCAAGCTCGCTGTCCTCGCCTATGGCCTGCGCGCACGTTTCGGAAATCTGCGCCACAACCATTGTATGGTGATAGGTGCCCGGAGCCACCCTTT
The DNA here is from genome assembly GCA_021205485.1 of Clostridia bacterium. Classification (GTDB taxonomy): domain Bacteria; phylum Bacillota; class Clostridia; order Christensenellales; family Borkfalkiaceae; genus Coproplasma. Next base: position 2,980 of record JAJPXK010000133.1, read on the forward strand.
TAAGCCGCTTTATAAGCTTGGCCTGGTCGGAAGTAAGCTCCCTGAGCCTGAACACCGTAAGTTCGGAGAATATAACTTCAAACAGCGGCAGCAGGAACATATACAGGAGGACAGAGAAGAACGAACCTAACGCCCCGTACAGGAAGTATATAAGCGTACCAGCGATATCTTCGGCGGTGAGCACCTCTAAAAGGCCTATTATAATCTCTATAGGTATAAGCAGGGCGAAGGCGACAAGCACAGAACCTATCCTTGTTTTTATGCGGGGCATTATGAAAATCGCCACCATGCCCGTGCAGAAGGTAAGTATCAGAAAGTTATAACTTTCGTTGGCGGTAAGACCCGTTACGCTTGTAAAATTGTCGAGTATAAACATCTGCAAAGCGTAAATTATATTGATAAATATAGCCTCGCGTCTGCCGAAAAGCGTTACGCTCATAAGGGCGAGGAATGCCACGGGGCGGGCGGCGGGACTTACGAATTTACCTATGATATAGGTAAACACTATGGCCAGAAGAAGTATTAAAAATATCTCTGTAACCTTGCCCGCGTACAGAATGTACTTCTTGTTTTCAAAGTAGAAATAGAAATACATTATGCCCGAAAGTATAAGATACGAAACGCTTACCAGCACAAGGCGCATCACGTTTTCGTCCTCTTGCAGGTAGGAAGAAAGCCCTCCGCCTACGTTTATTACCATCATCAGCAGGATTACGCCGAACAGAACCGCCGTACAGATTACGTACATTACGGCGCCCGCCGCGTAAGATCCCTTGGTTTGTTTATTCTTTTTCACCGTTTATGCTTTGGCTCCTTTTACTGTCTTGTTCGTACGCGCGCACTATCTTCATTACAAGAGGGTGCCTCACTACGTCTTTATCCGTAAGGTTACAAACGGCTATGCCGTCTATCCCTTTAAGTACCTTTGTCGCATGCACAAGCCCGCTTTTTTTGCCTTCGGGCAGGTCAATCTGCGTAATGTCGCCCGTTATAACCATGCGGCTTCCGTCGCCTATACGGGTTAAAAACATCTTCATCTGTTCGCGGGTGGCGTTCTGAGCTTCGTCCAATATGATAAACGCATTGGAAAGGGTGCGGCCCCTCATATAGGCGAGCGGAGCGATCTCTATTACTCCCCGTTCCATCAGCTTTGTGTACGTCTCAAGCCCTAACATCTCCTGCAAAGCGTCGTACAACGGCCTTAAATACGGGTCTACCTTGGTCTGCAGATCGCCCGGAAGAAAGCCGAGCTTCTCGCCCGCCTCCACCGCGGGGCGGGTAAGAATGATACGCTCCACCTGTTTTGTCTTTAAAGCCTTTACGGCGAGGCATACGGCGAGGTAGGTTTTTCCCGTGCCCGCAGGGCCTACGCCGAACACAACCGTATCCTTTTTGATGCAGTCTACGTACTTCTTCTGCCCTACGGTCTTGCATTTTATCGGCTTTCCGCGGAAAGTGACGGCTACAGCGCTGCCCGAAAGTTTTAAAATATCCTTCGCCCTGCCCTCTTTGGCGAGTTCTATGCAGTAAAGCACGCGGCTTTTATCCACGCTTTCGCCCTCGCCCGCAAGTTCTACAAGGCTCTCCAAAACGTCGGCTGCGGCGTTTACGCCCTCTTCGCCGCCGCAAACGGAGATATCTATCCCGTCCACCGAAAGGGTTACGCCAAGCTCATGCGATATTAAATTGGCGTTCTCGTCAAAATTGCCGAGGACCTTCTGAAGTATGTCCACCGTGCGGGTGGCAACTTGTCTTTTGATATCTGCCATAGTTTAATCGAAATTTATGCTTATTGTGTGCAAATGCGTAAAATTTACAGTATATATCACCCCGTCGGCCACAGTTTTTATTGTAACCGAACGGGAAATAATTTCGTCGTTTTCGGCGTAAAGCATTACAGAGGCGTACGCCCCGTCAAGGCTCTGCTCGCTCTCCTCTTCAAAAAATACGCTTAAAACGGAATTTACTTCTATTTCGGCGTAACCCGCGGCGAGGCAGCTCGCCTTTTCTTCGCCGCAGTAAGCCCCTATAAGCAAATCCCCCTTTTTTACCTCGTCGCCCTCTTTAACCTCGGCCGTGCCGCATACGGCGGCGATTTTAGCAATACGGCCGTTTACGTCCGAATATAGCGAAGAATAATCCGCCGTTTTACCGCTCTCCTTTTGAACCTGCACGTCTATATACAGTACGCTCCCGCTTTTTTTCGCCGAACAGAAAGTTACGCAGGGCAGGGCCATCACCTCGGCGATAAGCGAAGGCTCGTCTATGCCCCTGTAAATGCGGTAAGGGCTTACGCCTAAAGAGTATACTATGGCGAGAACCTCGTTTTCAAGGTAGCCGCCAGAACCCGTAACGCATATCTTAAACAAAAAGCTGTTTGATGCCGCGGCGCAGACGGCAAAAAGCATAGCGCCTAAAATCAGGCAGGGGCGGGCGAACGCCAGTTTTATAAGGCGTTTTCGCTTGCTGTTTTGCTTTACAATTACATTATAACACGGGTGTGCGAAAATTGCAAAAACTTTTTTAATATAATTATCGGCGACTTCAAATGTAAAATAAGCCCCCTCTTTTACACAGTTGTACACGGGGATATCTGCCCTTTTAAGCTTGCCTAAGGCCTGGACGGGCGAGGCGGTGACGCATATTTTACTCAGATTTTTCAATTTGCACCCCGCATATGCCGCCTTTAATTATTAAATCGCCCTGAAAATACTCGGCGACGGAGAGGTTTTCGCCCGTAACCGCCAAAAGATTTTTGCCGATTATCAGGGTAATTTTTTGGCTTGAGAGGGTCGCCACCCCCTTTACGCCCTTAAAATAGGCGTATTCGCCTATGCAGACGGTAAAGGCCGCAGAGCCGTCCGCCCCTATCTGCGCCAAAAGCTGTTCAATCAAATTCATATATTAAATGTATGCAGGAACGACATAATTTATAAGGTAAAAACTTTAAAAGGCGGGCATTGCCCGCCTTTTAAAATTATAAATATTGTCAAATACAGAATTTAATTGAAAGGTCCGCCGTTACCGTTCCGCTATATACGCTTGTTTCGCCGGTAGCTATCGCAGTATCGCTGCCGTTCAAGTATACGGGGTGGTCTGCAGAGTCATTGAATGTTCTGTTGCCGCTTGTTCCCCATATTCCCAATGTGTTTGTTCTCTTGATAGCGTAGCAACTATATGTTTCCGCATTGTTGATGCATATTCTTATATAAGTATTGCTGTCGGTAATCTCTACCGCTATGCTATCGCCCTCGTAAATCGTGTATTCAACGTATTTCGAAGTATTTGAACTGCCGACATCCTGTGTTTCGTTATCCGTCGCATACACGTAGTACATAGAGCCATAAAATTCCAGCGTAAGCGTAAAGCTCATTCTCGCGTAGTAGGTATAAACCCCGCTTGAAAGTTCGGTTACGGCCGCTGTATACGCGCTGTCTGTATACCATTTATAGAACGCGCCGCCGCTGACTGAAGGAACGGGCAAATCCGTTCCGTCCGCCGCCGAATAGTCGCTTAACGCAACGCTCGCGTTATAGCCCCATATCGCATAGTAAACAACGCTGTCAGAATAGGTTATGCCGCTTGCAAACGTAAGCGTTCCGCCGTTATCGTACGCCCAGCCGAGGAAGCAGTAATTATCTTCCGTAGTGGCTACCGTCTTGCCGTCCAGAGTCGCAGTTTCGGTTTCAAGGTCTATCGTCTGCTCGCCCGAGGCCACCGCGGCGCCGCTTAAAGTATAGGCTATATCGCTGTAAACGGTTACGGTGTAATCGCTCTTTGCGACCTCCGTCCATTTAAGGGTCAAGGTATAATTCGTATATTCGTACTTCATGCTGTAGTCAACGTTTTTACCCGTAACGGCGGGCGTGCCGTCGGGAATATACAGGTCGCCGTCATAAATTTCGGCCTCGCCCGCGCACGTAACCACAACATACTCCGTTCCGTCGGTATAGGTTAACTGCATGCCGTCGCTTAAAGCCGTATATTCGTCTAAAGAGAGGTTCCATTCGTCGTATTCCCCGCTCTGCGAGTTATACAGCGTATTCACAACCGTCACCTTATAGTAAGGGTCATTTGTCGCCTTAACAGTAACGGCCAACTTGTAGCCGTCATCGGCGACTTCAACGGTAAATCCGTTGATATATCCCTCATATTCCGCGGTGTACGCCTCGATAGCTTCATGCAGAGCGTTTTCCAAATCTCCGCATATGCCGTCAAGCGAAGACGTGTAAAAGTATGCTCCGTGAGCTTTGTACAAGCTTTCGTTATAGCTGTTTTTCTCAAGCGTTTCGGCTATGTAGCTCTCTATATCCTCCTTCTCGTATCCGAGGCTTGCGGCTGTAGTTACGCTTACGCCCGAATAGTAAGTCCACTCTGTTGTGTAATTTACAAGCGTACTGCTTGAAATATCCCCGCTTTTGCCCGCCGAATAGTTGAACGCGTAATAATATTTATCAGCAGAATCGCCTTCGCCGAGCGAAGCGTAATCGTTATAGTAAACGGTGAGGCTGCTGTTGCAACTCATAAACGGATAGCGGTTTACGCCCGAAGAGCCTGCGTTGTCGTTATTGAAGTAAACCTTGTCGGCGAGGAATATAATATTTTCTACCGACGTATTTTTATAGAACGCCCTGCCGTGTACGTATACCAATGTTTCCGGCATCACTATGTTTGCGGGCGTAGAGGCAAGGTTTGTGCCGTCCATGCTGAACACTTCGCCTTCTATAGCAACCACATCGTAGCCGTTTATGCTGCTCTCTATAATCAGCCAGTCGCCGCCGTAAGAGCCGTCGTAGCCCGTCACTGCGTAATACCCTTCAGAAACGCCGTCTATAGTTATACCCGTGCTGTACGTATAACCGTCATAGGTATACGAATAGCTGTCGGAATCGGACTGACCGAACGTATACGTTACGCCGTTTATCGTTACTTCGTTCTGCACGAATTTGCCATAGAGGTTTACTGTGATATTATTGCCCGCTATGGCCGAAACTTCTGCAGAAGTCACCTTTTGCGTGCAATTTTCGTCTGTATACAGGTCGCCTATAAGAGTGTAATCGCCGTAAAGTTCGGTTACGTCCTGATCGCCGAATACATAGCTTGTATTTACTATATCGCCCGAAACGCTGTCATACATATTCACCGTGTACACTGTAGAAGACGTCACGTATTCGTAGAGGTTTATATAATACGTCTTGGCCGAATTGTCGTAGCTTATTACCGAGTCGTCCAGCGTGATATACGTAGCGAGGTCGCTTTCGTCAACCGAACCGCTTTCAAGGCCCGAAAGGTCGTCTTCGGTCACGTAAACCACGGCGTTGCCGTCGGCGTTGACAATAATTCCGTCGCTTTCCAGCGTGTACAGATAAACTGTAGATCCGTAGCGGAGGGTTATCTTTTCGCCCGTCCACGAATAGTTTCCGTCGCCGTCTGTTTCGTATACGTAAACGGTTACGTAGTCGTCTGCAAGGCAGTAGCTGTCGTGATACGTGCATTCGCCGCCTTCGATATAGACAGAGCCGAATTTATAATAATCGTAGTCGTTGGAAGAAGTCGTTCCGCCTCCGTTTTCGGTGTCGGGCGCCTCGGTCAACGTATCAACCGCCATCGCGTAATAGTCGGCCGTCTTCGCAGAATAGCTGCCGCCTTTATATTCAAGATCTACGCTTACCGAAAGGTAACTGTCTATCGCGAGATAGGCGAGTATGCCGCCTAAGCCGTATCTGTTGCTTCTTGTCAAGGCGAGGTATACGGGCGATAAGGTATCGCCTAAAAGCCCCGAGCCAAGTTCAAACGCATAGTAGCCTGCGCTGTAATCGGAAAGGCCTAACCCGCTCACAAGGCCGCTGTAGTCGCCGTAAGAGCCGATCTCTTTATTGGAAAGCATTGCTATAAAGCTCGCTATATATCCGTTTGAGCCGAATATATCTACGGCGCCGCCTGACGACGAGGTATTGTATAAGCAATACTCCTCCGCGTCGGCGAGGCCTGACGAAAGCGAAAGCCCTACGGCGCTTGTAATGATGCTCCACGCCGTGTTGCTCGTGCCTAAAAGGAACCTTAAGGGCGAGTTGTCGGAAGACATCATATTGTCTATAAACCATTCAAGCGTCATAGTCCAGTAAATGGTACTGTCTGCCGCCGAACCGTCCGAATTGAGCCCGCGGGCTAAAGTTAAAAGCCCGGTATTTGTACTGTAACTTACGCCTATATATCTGGCCACAGAAACGGTAAAACTAAGATAACTTGAACTGTTTACATAGCCGAACATATTTATATACAGGCCGTCGTCCGTGTTATAGCCTATCGTAAGCTCTATGCCCGTTATATTCACTTCGGCGGATATAACGCTGTAAGAGATAGGCACGGATATGTCGCCCGCGAGGGTGTATTCAACGCCCGTCGTCTGCCCTTCGGAAGTTTTGACGCCGTCTTTAACAAATGTTGAAATATCGTCTGCAAGCGAGGATACAAAGCCTGCATCCATATATGCCCCCGCGTAGAAGGTACCGCTTACCGTGCCGAAGTAACTCGTATCGTAATTTACGCTTGTATATTTTGCCGCGTCCGCAGCGTATCCCGAAATGGCTAGCCATGCCTTTGACGCCCCGTCCGCCGTTATGCTCGCTTCAAGGCCCGTCATAACGCCCTCTGTAAGTATCTTGTCTATGGCGAGCGAGCCTATATCTTCGGTTATCCCGAAGGGCGAAAGCATGGCGTTTATATCCACAAGGGCTACCTGTTCGCCGTCAAGGTCTACAGTTATCACATTGCCCTTGAGAATGGCGGTAAGAAGTTCAAGCACGGCCTCTATGGTAGATTTTGTATCCGCCGCGGCGTTGCCGTCGCCGTCCGCAAGCGTCTGTAAAACAGCCTGCGTATCGTCCTCTGAAAGGCTGTCGGCTACAGAAGCGACAAGCGAAAGCACGTCTTTATCCATTATAAGGTTTACAACGCTCTCTATCGCCGAATAGATATCGTCCGCCGAAGCTTTTACCGCGAGGTCTTCAAACTCCGCGCCGCCTATCTCGATAATATTTATGTAAATATAGCCGTCGTACAGCGCCATAGAAAGGTTTACCGCAAACCCGTCTATATCCATCTCGGCGTCCAGCGTATATATATTGTGGTTTGATATGGCGCCCGCCGTAGCCTCGGCGTAAACGGTCACGCCCTCAAGGGCGGATATCCCGCTTGCGTCGCCGTCCAACGTAAATTCAAGGGCGTACGCGGCGCTGCCGAATACTGAAGATATATCGGCGGTGTCTATGCACTCGAATATGTAGCCGTACAGCAGATAAACCATGCCGCTTAAACTGTTTGTAGTGTCGCTTTCGGCTATGGACTCAATTATGCCCGAGGTGTAGCTGTTTTCCGCGTCGTACGCGTATACGGCCGCGTACAGGTCTGCGATATCGGTAGCGAGAGTAAGTTTGCCGTTTGCCGCGCTTACCGTAACAACATTGAATTTATATTCCTGCCCTTCGTCCGTACCCGTATAGGTGAGCGATATGCTGCCGTCGCTGTTTGTAGAAAGTTTAAAGCTTGAAAGCATGTCGGCGAGGCTGTTTAAGTTGTAAACTATCTCGTCGTCCGCCATAATATTTATGATGAAATCTATTATGGCGAGCAGATCTTCGTCGGTTACGCTGAAAGACGAACTTGAAGCCGCGGAAGAAGAACTTCCCGCAAGGCTTGTTATTATCGAGGCCACCGACTGCATATCCGAAATAAAGCTCTGGTATTCGTCGTAAGTAATCTTGATGCCTTCGCCGTCTATAACGATATACAGGAACGCGTCCGCCGCCCCGCTGTAGAAGTTATCGGCGAGATACACAAACTGAACGCTTACGTCGGCGTTGTCGTTGCCGTACAGGCCGTTTGTCACCTTGAGCGTTACGTCTACCGCTACGGAAGACACATAACTTTCGGTATAGGTTACGCCCTCGCCGTCGGTATATTCTTTAGCGCCGAGTATAACCTCGCCCTTGCCGTCAAGACTTATCGTCGCATCGCCGCTTTGTACCTCTCCGCTTATGTCAAACGCCGCGCCGTTCGCCGCTATATCGTTAGCTATCTCTATGGCGTTTTTAACGCCGTCCGCAAGCGAAGCGAGGTCAAAGAACGTGCCTTCAGGCAAAACGGCCTTATCGTCGCTCTGGTAAACTTTGGCGGTTACGCCTAAATCCGAAGCGGTAAGGCTGAGCGTTCCCGCGTAAATTTTGCCGTTCGCGTCCGTCTCGTAGTCGTAAGCCAGGGCTATCTGCCCTAAGCCTATATTTTCTATGCCTAAAAGCGACAATATGTAGTCGACGTCAAGCGTAACGCCTAACGTGTCGCCGCCCGCTTTAATTTCTTTTATAGCCTTGTTGAAGTCTATGCCGAGCAGGGAATTTATAATGGCCGCCACAGAAGCCGAACCGTCATCCCCTTCTTCCGAAGCCGCGGCGGCGGCATCGCCCTCAAGCAGACTTATAATTTCGGTTACGCTTTCCGCAAGGTCGGCAATGTCGCAGTAAGCTTTAAGCGAACATTCCACGTTCATAAATTGGTTTACCGCTATGTACGCGGCGCCGTACTTTGATGTGCCGTCGTACCCGTAATACACGTCGAGGTCGGCCACAACGTTTGTACCCTGCAAAATTTCAAGGCTTACCATGGCCGTAATTCCCTCTATATCGGCTACGGCCGTAATTTTAACATCTAAATCTTTGATTATTTCAAGGTAATCGGAATATTCTCCGCCCGTCAATGTATTTATAAAGGCGTACAGCTTTTCGCCGTCTATAGCTATGTCAAGCTGTATATCTTCGCAGTTAAGCAGGGCGTAAATGCTCTCCGCCGCCTCAGAAAGGTCAAGCGGCGTATTCAATTTATCGTATATGGCGCTTATATCCGTCTTAGTAGGCTCAAGCGTAAGGGCGAGGCTTAAACCTTCCTCATTATAAGTAACGTCATCCAGCGTCGCGTCTATAAGCGTGTAAACGGCCGCGCCTTCGGCGTCTTTAGACAGGTTGAAGTTGAGTTCAACGTACAATCCTATACCTAAAAGGTCGTCTATATCTATGGTTATGGCAAAATCGCCGCCTGCGTCCGTCACAATATTCCCGTCGGAGTCCGTCTCCATCTCAATTCCCGCGAGAAGCGACATAAGGTCTATGCTTGAAGACGAATCATCCGAGGAGCTTGCCCCCGAGGAACTGTCTGACGAGCCTGCGATAAGCCCTGCAAGCTTAGAGCTGTCTATCCATTTTGTAAAGCTGTTTATAACCGCGGTAAACTCGTCTATATCGGCGGTCATCGCAAAACCGGTACTGTAATATACGTTTACTTCGCCGCCCGCAAACTCTATATAAACGTCCTGGTCGGTATATTCGTCGTCGGACGAAATGAGGACTTTGGCCTCTATCATATCCATTATTTCGTCGGCGTACATATCCACCTTAAGATATATAACGCCGTAGTATGTATTGTCTGCAAGCTCAAGGGTGAAGGCGAACGAGTCTCCGCTCTCGCCTAAAACGTCTGAAAAGGCAGACATTAAAACGGTAAGCCTTAAATCTGTTGTCGAGCCAGAGCTTTCGCCGCCCGCAGTGGCGTTAGGCATGGCGCCTTCAAAGTAGCTTTCATAAAAGGCGAAATTATCCTCGTCTATGCTGTTTTCGCCGTAACTGAAAGTTGTGGTTGTCGTAGCCGAAGTATCTATCTTCAGGCCGTAAATAGGCGTCTTGGTCTCCTCTTCGGTGACTATTTTAAGCACCTGCCAGTTTTCGTCAAAAGTGACGGTCATCTGTATGCTTTTAAATTCGGGGTAGGTATCCAGCCCGCCGTTTGTATACTGCGCGTACTGATAGTAATACGCCGCGTCGCTGCTGAAAGAAAAGGTCTGCGAATACGTTCCGTCGCTGTTTTGAGTAATTTCGCCATATTCCGATATGGTGTCTTCGTTGATAAGATAAACCGTCATTTCGGTGGAAAATTCGCCGTAAATGTACAGGTAGTCGCTTCTGTAGTAGTAATATGTGTCGGCGTAAACGTCATCCCAGGCAATGGTTGTCACCGTGGCGTCTTCGTCCGCGCCCGTGCCCGTACGCTTGTACGCGACAAGGGTTCCGTCGGAATCAGCGACGTAACACGTCTGCGAAGCCGACTTAGACATGCCGTATGTTATATCGCTTGCGATCATAACGCCGTTTAAATAATCTTTTGTGGTGTTGGTGTACGCCTTGCCTATGGAGGCGCCCGAAACGTTTACCGCCTCTACATGGTAACAGTCCTGCTGCTCCAATACGTACGCGAGGTAGTAAAGCGTGTTGCAGTAGACTTTTTCGTCTTCCGCCGCCGAGGAGGGCGTTACGTCCGAGGGCACCGCCGTTTTGGTATTTTCCAGCGTGTCCGGCGTGCCGTTTTCTTCAAGGCCGCCCGTAAAAAGTATTATAGCGGCAACGCCTGCGACAGCGATTACCGCACCGAGAACACAGCATAAAATTATGCGAAGTTTTTTGTGAGATTTTCTTAATTTAACCATATAAATTATGACCTTCCGTTTACGTTTAAAAGAACGATTTGCGTTCCCTGCAAACTCTTTTCATATTTTCAAACAAACCTATTATATAGTTTTGTTATGGCGATGTCAAATAAAATGTCATATTTGTAATAAAAAAGTATGACAAATATCATATTTTGATATGACAAAATTTATGATTTTACTTGCTAAAATAGGTCAAAAGAGTATAAAATACGCCATTGGTTTTG
>JAJPXK010000162.1 GCA_021205485.1 Clostridia bacterium
ATTCTAAAAATAAATCTTCGCCGCATAAAAACAACGGCAAAAAGCGACACAAAAACCCGTCGGAAAACAACCGGGGCGAAGGGGCTTCAGCGACTTAGCGGAACCCCTCGCCCGTTTTCCGACCGCCGTTGACGATAAAAACATAATAAGGGGGTAAAAATGTATAAATTTACAGCAAAAGAAAAATTATACGTTCTTAAAGCATTAAGAACAGCAGACACTTTAACGATATGCAGACGATACAAAGTGAGCCGCACCACTATCTGGCGTTGGCGCAAACGTTACGACGGAACGCTTGAGAGCTTGGAACCGCAATTTTCACGCAAGGGTATACACCACCCGAACGAACAAACTGAAGAAGAAAAAAGCAACATTCATAAGCTGCTTAAGCGTAACCCGAACATAGGGCTTAATGAGTTGTACGGCAAATTATACCGTAATTACGGATACAGGCGTAACCCCGTTACGTTGTACAGATATTTAAAACGGAATAATATATATGAAGTAAAAAGACGTAAAGCGTATAAGCCTAAAAAGTATGATACGCCGATTAAGCTCGGCGAAAAATGGCAGCTTGACGTAAAATACGTTCCGACAGAATGCTATACGGGAAACGGAGCAAAAGAAGAAAAATACTATCAATATACCGTAATAGACGAAGCCGATCGCAAAAGGTTTATCTATCCGTATATGGAAATAAGCCAGGAAAGTACGGTTGATTTTGTATTGCGTGCATTTAAATTTTTTGGTTACCGTCCTAAAATTATACAAACAGACAATGGTTCTGAATTTACATTCAGGAATTATGTTACCAAAGACGGACGAATACATAAACTTGACCAGCTTTGTAAATATTTTCATATAAAGCATAGGTTGAACAGGCCGAGAACGCCGAGACATAACGGAAAGGTTGAACGTTCGCACCGTAACGACAATGAAAGATTTTACAGGTATTTGCATTTCTATTCTTTTGAAGATTTAAAAATACAGATGGCTGCATATCTTAAACGGTCTAACGACATTCCGACGAGTGTTTTACGTTCTGCCGATAATAAAAATCATTGGCTCTCGCCGAACGAAAAAGAAGTGGAATTAAAAACAATTTAATTTAATAGAATGAAATAAAAAACAAGCCGCCCTATGGACGGCTTTATTGGCGTATAGAAAATCAATGCGTTACAGTATTTTTAGATCCCGCATTACAACATTCTGCTTAAGTTTAATGGCTTGTGTTTGTGATTTTCATTTAATTACACTTTATTATCAAATTTTTTCAGAAAATTTTGTTACAATCACTTGACAATTCAACACTCGCCAAAAAAAAGTGCATTATTATTTGTCGGGCCCTTTATAACAAAGCTTTCGCCTTCCCGCAAAAAAGGGGGAAGGCGAAATTTTCATTCGGATTTTCTTTTAAGGTTTTCCCTTATATAAAATACCGAGGTTGCGGCCAGGGCTATAAACGAGGCTATAAGCTCAAAACAATAAATATATGTGGTTGAAACGCTTAAAAGCGTATCGCGCCAGGGCTCCTCATATACGTATTTTTTCAGGGTGAAAAAGCAGGGGAATTCAAACGACATATACTGCCGGTCTATAAGCTCGTTCCACCCGTAGACGTACCAGGCCGTCTGCAAAAACGAGGCCGTCCACGCGAGCCACAGGACGATTAAAATCACATAGTCGAACCAGTGCATTTTTTTGTGTTTTACTGCGGCGTATACGATGAGAGCGGTGAGGGCGATAAAAGCCATCATAAGCTCCACGGCGTAGGTGGCTTCTTCGTGCATGGCCAGCCATTGCAGCAGAATTTCGAACAGCGACACGGCGAAGGCGCATACGCTGACTATAAATATAAAGCGGAATTTGTTGGCCTTGCCGCGGCTTTTTAATCTGAGTATGCCGTCTACGTCTGCGACGGCCGCGTTGTAGGCGTCGCAAGAGCTTAGCCCCGCCGAAAGCCGGAAGTCGTACTCGTCGCAGCAGGCGGTTATAATCTCCTTTCTGAGCTTTCCGTCGTCTACGTTGTACTCTTTCATCTTTTCGTTTACGTAACGTTTAATTTTCTGTTTCATCTTTGCCTCCTACCAGGTTTATTAGATTTTTTAATGAAAGGATGTAATCATCCCTGTTGCTTAGGTAATATTCCCGCCCCTTTGCGGTTAAAGCGTAGTATCTTTTGTCTACGCCCTTGCCGCCCGCGACGGTGTAAGAGGTGACTTTGCCTTCTTCGGAAAGTTTTTTCATAATCATCAGCATAGAGGGGTTTGTGATGCATATGCCGCCCCCGCCCGCCTCGTTTATTGTTTTTACTATGTTGTAGATATAGTCGTCGCCCTTTGAAAGCAGCGCGCAGGCTATAATTTCGGTATACCCCTTGATAAATTCGCTTGATTTAACCATATCGTCCTCACAATTTTAGTTTAACTATTATTTAGTTTAACTAATTATAATATAACACGGAGCATAACCGTTGTCAATAGCTTTTTAAAAATTTTTGCAAAAAATTTTTAAAAAGGCGTATAAGGGGAGGGGATAAGCAGATGAAAAAGGGCAGACATAAAGTAAAATTTAAGTGAACAATTAAATTTAAGGCCTTAATTTGTTGTTAAAGCCGTCCGCATTTGGTATAATTAGGCATATTAATTAAAGGTTAAAGATTAATGGATGTAAACGAAAACGCTGCGACCGACGCGCAGACGGAAAACACAGTAGTTACAAATGACGATGCTGTAATCTTTGAAAACGTCACCTTTTCGTACGCAGAGCAGCCTTCGCCCGCGGTGAACGGCATCTCCTTTACCGTAAAAAAGGGTGAATTTCTTGCGGTGATAGGCCACAACGGAAGCGGAAAGTCTACCATAGCCCGCCTTATAAACGGACTTCTTACGGCGGACAGCGGCAAAATCACCGTTTTAGGGCTTGACGTGGCCGAGGGCAAAAATTCGGAAGAAGTGAGAAAGCATGCGGGGATTGTATTCCAGAACCCCGACAACCAGACGGTAGCCTCTATAGTAGAGGACGACGTGGCTTTCGGCCCCGAAAATATAGGCGTAGAGCGGGAAGAGATAGGCAGGCGCATAGGCTTCGCGCTTGAGGCCGTAGGGATGGAAAAATACCGCGCGGGCACCACTTCGCGCCTTTCGGGCGGGCAGAAACAGCGTATAGCCATAGCCGGCGTGCTGGCGCTGAAACCCGAGATTATAATTTTAGACGAATCCACCGCCATGCTTGACCCTAAGGGCAGAAAAGAAGTTATGAACGTCGTCGCCCGCCTCAATAAAGAGGAGGGGATGACCGTCATTTTAATAACGCACTTTATGGAGGAGGCCCTCCTCGCCGACAGAACTATAGTTTTAAACAGGGGCGAGATTGTAATGCAGGGTACCCCGCAGGATATCTTTATGCACGCCGACAGGCTGGAAGCGTACAACCTTACCCTCCCCCGCATAGGCGTGATATGCAAAAACCTGCAAAAGGCGGGAATAGAGGTGGATAACTGCCTCTACCCCGACGAACTCGCATCAGAGATAGCCAAAGCCGCCGACGAAAGGCGTTTAAGCGTAAGAAAAATAGAGCGCGGCCCCGCCCCCGAGGCGGAAAAAGGCGGCGATTGGAATATAGATATAAGCCATTTAACGTATACCTACTCAAAAAAGTCGCCCTTCGCGGCCAAGGCCTTGAACGGCGTTGATCTGCATATATCCGAGGGGGAATTTTTCGGCATAATAGGCCATACGGGAAGCGGCAAGTCTACGCTTGTGCAGCATTTAAACGCTTTGATAAAGCTGCCTCAGGCCGAAAAGCATTACAAAAAAACTAAGGCGAAAGACGGCAGACCACTGCCGCCCGAGCCTGAGATTACCATAGGCAAATACAATCTTGCCGACAGAAAATGCAACTTCCGCGAACTGAGGGAGAACGTCGGCATGGTTTTCCAGTACCCCGAGTACCAGCTCTTCGCCGAGACGGTGTTTGAAGACGTGGCCTTTTCTTTAAAGAATTTCCATAAGGATATGCCTAAAGAACAGGTGGAGGAGAGCGTTAAAAACGCCCTGGAGATGGTCGGGCTGGACTATAACGAGGTAAAGGACAAGTCGCCCTTCGATTTGTCGGGCGGGCAAAAACGCCGCGTCGCCATAGCGGGCGTTATCGTAGGCAAGCCTCATATACTTATACTCGACGAGCCCGCCGCGGGCCTTGACCCCTTAGGCAAGCAGGAGATTATGGAACTTCTGCACAAAATACATTCGGAGTGGTGCAAGACGGTAATCATAGTTTCGCACGACATGGACGAAATCGCCGACAACTGCACCAGGGCGGCCGTGATATCTCAGGGTCGGGCGGTAAGCTGCGCCGCCCCGAGCGAGCTGTTCGCCGACGGCGAGAAGCTTGAAAGCCTCGGGCTGGACATCCCCCTTACGGCGAAAGTTACAAGAAATCTTGCGTCAAAGGGAATATATATAGGCTCGGATTTTACCGTGGAGGACTTTTCGCAAAAGGTGATAGAATTGTTTGAAGGGGGTGAGGCGGATGCTTAACGACGTAACCTTCGGACAATATTACCCCGCTGAATCCTTCGTCCACAAGATGGATCCCCGCACAAAGCTGTTGTTTTTGATAGGATTTATCGTCGCCATATTTATATCGGACACCCTCTACGGCATGCTTTTGTGCCTGATAGCTTTAATTATAATAGTGATAGCCGCAAAAGTTCCCTTCGGCAAGGTGTTAAAATCGGTTAAGGGCATAATATTCATACTTGTTTTAACGTCGGTGCTGAACCTGTTTTTCCACGGCGGCGAGCATCTTCTCACGCCCGAAACATGGGCGATCAAAATCTATCGCGAGGCCGTTGTTTACACCATATTCCTGCTTTTAAGGCTGTTTTTATTGGTAATGGCGTCGGCCGTGCTCACGCTTACCACAACGCCCGTAAGGCTCGCCGACGGCATAGAAAGTCTTCTGTCGCCCTTGAAAGTTATACGTTTCCCCGTACACGAACTCGCCCTTATAATGTCTATCGCGTTGAGGTTTATACCTATACTTATAGACGAAACAAACCGCATTATCGCGGCGCAGAAGGCGAGGGGGGCCGACTTTGAAAGCGGCAACATATTCAAGAGGGTAAAGGCCATCGTGCCTATACTTATACCTCTTCTGATAAGCGCCTTCCGCAGGGCAGAAGAACTTGGCGACGCGATGGACGCGAGGTGCTATTCGGGCAGCAAAAACCGCACAAAATACAAAAAACTTAAATTCGGATGGCGGGATCTTATAGGGGCCCTGGTTCTGGCCCTTGTTATAGCGGGCATAGTTCTTTTAAATATATACGCAGAATATATCTTCCCGTCTATATACGAATATATAATAGTGGCATAAAATGAGATACGCTTTAAAAGTGGCATACGACGGCGCCTGTTACGGCGGCTGGCAGATACAAAACAACGCCGACACGGTGCAGGCGGAACTTACAAAGGCCGTGAAGGCGGCTTTCGGCTGCGACGTAAACATAGTGGCGAGCGGAAGGACGGACGCGGGCGTGCACGCGGCGGGGCAGGTGTGCCATTTCGACGCAGACCTGACTATACCGCCCGAAAAGATAGCCCTCGCTTTAAACGTCAATTTGCCCCCCGATATAGCCGTTATATCGTCGGCTAAGGCCCCCGAAGGCTTTGACGCCAACCGTTCGGCCAAGAGAAAGACGTATATATACCGCATGTACGCCTCTGAATGCCACAACCCGCTTAAAGACAGGTATTCGGCGCGTGTAACCCGCGAGCCAGATATAGATAAAATGAGGCTCGGGGCCAAACTTTTTTGCGGCGAGCACGATTTTAAGGCCTACCAGGCAAGCGGGGCGACGGTAAAAACCACCGTAAGGCAAATATATTTCTGCGAGGTGGCGCACCGTATGTACAGGGGCAGTACGGATATAGAAATTTACGTATGCGGAAGCGGCTTTTTATATAATATGGTACGCACTATGGCGGGTACTCTTTTGTATCTCGGCGAGGGCAAAATATCTTGCGAAGATATAGCAAATTCGCTTGAAAAGCCCGACCGTTCGCTTGTAGGCAAAACAATGCCCGCAAAGGGGCTCACGCTTGAAAATGTTGACTATGGCTGCGAAATTTTTTAGCAATAATAAATAATTTTACTGCATTTTCACAATTCTTTTTTATTGCTTACATTAGCGCATACTAAAATATAGAATGCATTAAGGAGATAGTTGTTCAGGCGTTTTATACGCTTATTCGGAGACATATGGATATTTTTCAGTTTGCAAGCTATGTTGAAAATATTTTGTTGTATTACGATATGGATACAAACCGGCGGTTTTTTATAAGCCTGCTGGCAGGCGCGCTTTGCTTTTTAATCGTGTATATCTTCCAGGGCTTCGGCCTTTACGCTATAGCCAAAAGGGAGGGCTACGGCCATCGCTGGATGGCGTGGGTCCCCGGGCTGCAGATATACTATATAGGAGTATGCTCGCAAAAGAATAAAGTGCTCGGCAGTATAGATTCCCGCAAGTTTGCCATAGCCGTGGCAGTGTTTGATATATTGTTGTTCGCAGGGTACGTGTTGTACTACGTCAGCTACTTCCTTGTTGACGGCTGGTATACCCTGGAAAAAGTTGATTACGGATATTATTACAAATATAAGATAGTTTACGCTTCAGACTTGCCCTCTAATTTGTACTGGGCGGCGTGGTTTTATCAGTACGGCAGCGACTATATCTTACAGATTCTGCAGCTTTTATTTATAGTAGGCAAGTTGTTCCTTTACACGGCGTTCTACCGCACGTACTCTTCAAGAAGATACGTACTCTTTTCGGTAGTAGGGGCGCTTTTGCCCGTAAACGGCGTAATTGTATACGTGGTGCGGAACAATAAGGGCCTTAACTATAACGACTATCTCCGCAGGGTTAGGGAAGAAAATTACCGCCGTTACCAACAGCAGCAACAGCAGCAGAATATGTATAACCAGAACCCCTACAGCAGAGGGTATACGCCTCCCCCGCAAGACGATGTTTACAACAACCGCCAGCAGAGCGGCTACGCGGGGCCCGACCCGTTTGACGAGTACGGCGATTCGTCAAACGCAAATAGTTCCAACGGTTCAGGCGGCGGTTCCGCTTCGGGGGGGGCTTCAGACGATTCGCCGTTCGATGAATTTAATTGATTTGTATTTAAGAGGGCTTTACGCCCTCTTTTTTTTACTTGAACAGCTTGGCTTTCCGCGAGTACTCGCGTGTGAGCGAAGCGAAACTCTGCACACCGCATTAAAAAAGTTCTATAATATGGTGCAGATATCCTCACGTCGTACCTTGACAGGTACTCCTCAGGATGACGAGATGTGCTGTCAGCGGGCTTTATATAAGGTCGTAATGAGATCCTTCGGCTTTACCATTTATTTTCTCGAAAAAATTATTTTATATATTTGCCTATCTTATGGAATTATGCTATAATAGCTGTAAAGGTATAACTTAAAATTATATCTCGGCTTGGATTTAGGTCAGAAATTACTATGTATGAAAGTATAGCGGCTATAGCCACAGCCCCCGCCGCGGGCGGGATAGCCGTAATAAGAATAAGCGGGAAAACCGCCGTCTCGGTCGCCGAAAAGGTGTTTGAACCCTTCGGCAAGACTGAGGTGAAGGATTTTAAGCCTAACGTAATGTACTACGGCAAAATCTTCGGGCAGGGCGTTGTTGACTACGGGTACCTTGTAATTTTCCGTTCGCCCCGTTCGTTTACGGGCGAAGACGTGGCCGAACTTCATTGTCACGGCGGGGTACAGCTTTCCCGCTCGGTATTAAAAAACGTGTTCGCAAACGGCGCGAGGCCCGCCGCCGCGGGCGAATTTACCCGCAGGGCGTTTTTAAACGGCAAACTGTCGCTGTCATCCTGCGAGGGTATGGCCGATATGATAAACGGCGAAAGTCTGGCCGAAGTACGCGCGGGCAGCCTTTTATACAGCGAAAAACTTACCTCAAAGGTAAAAAAAATACAGCTTGAGCTTACCAACCTTCTCGCTCAGATAGGGGCGGATATAGACTATCCCGAAGAGGACGTTGAAGGGGCCAGGCCCGACGAGGTGAACGCCGTTTTGACCAAGGCGTATGGCGACGTTTGCGGCATAGCTTCCTCTTACGACGGCGGCAAAAAGATTAAAAACGGCGTGTCAGTGGCTATCTGCGGGGTGCCTAACGCGGGAAAAAGTTCCCTTTTAAACGCTATGCTCGGCTTTGAAAAGGCCATAGTTTCGGCCGAGGCGGGCACCACGCGCGATGTCGTTGAGGGCTGTATACAGATAGACGGGGTTAATTTTAACCTGTTTGACACCGCGGGCATACGCGAAGGCTCGGGCGAGGTTGAAAGGATAGGCATAAACCGCGCGAGGCGGACCATAGAGGGCTGCGATATCGCCCTGCTTGTGTTTGAAACTTTCGGCGAAGACGAGAAAAATATTTTGTCGGGCGTAACCTGCCCCGTGATAAAGGTGTGCAGCAAGAGCGATTTGAAGAACGCGTCTTCCGAAGCGGATATCTGCGTATCTTCGGTTACGGGCGAGGGCATTGAAAAGCTTAAAAAAATGATGAGGGATATATCCCTGCCCGAGGGCAGTCTTGACGGCGCGTTTTTGATAGAGGAAAGGCACTATATGGCTTTGAACAGGGCGAAAGAGGCCCTTTCTTCGGCGATAAGCCACCTTGGCGATTACCCCCTTGACGTTATATCGCTGGATATTAAGGCGGCGTGGGATATTTTAGGCGAAATTACGGGCGAGACGGCCTCGGAAGAGGTGATAAATACGATTTTTGCCCGCTTCTGCGTAGGTAAGTAACCTGAATCCATAATGCCGCCCCTAATAGGGGAGCTGGCGGCGTTAGCCGTCTGAGGGGTTTGCATTGTCATAGCTGCATCGGCCGCGGGTACCCGCGAGATCCTTCGACTCGCTGTCGCTCGCTCAGGATGACAGGGGGTGTGCGCTCTCACACAGGATGACAGAAAGAATTTACATATATGGAGAGAAAATATGGTAAATCTTGAATTATACAGGGTGTTTTACACCGTGGCGAAGTGCGGCAGCCTTACCAAGGCCGCCGAGGAGCTTTTTATATCTCAGCCCGCTGTGTCGCAGGCGATTAAACAGCTTGAAAACCAACTTGGCACAACGCTTTTTAACCGTACGCATAAGGGCATGGAGCTTTCCGTCCAGGGCGGCAAGCTTATCTACAAGACGGTTGAGGAGGCCCTGATCCTTTTAGAAAACGCCGAAAATACCCTTATCGAGCTTAAAACAACGGCCACGGGTACAATAAGGATAGGCGCCACCGACTCTATTTTTTCTAACCTTATAGCCGACAAGATAGTTGAATACAACGAAAAGTACCCCGCGGTAAAGTTTGACCTTATCACGGGCACCACGTTAGACACAGTGGCGCAGCTTAAAGACAATAAATGCGACATTGTGTTTATCAATCTGCCGATAGACGACAAAGACGTAACCCTGTCGGGCAGCATAAGCCTGCTTTCGGATATATTTGTAGCTAACGATAAATTCAGCGAGCTTAAGGCGGACGTCGTTCCTATAAAAAAATTGCAGGAATTTCCCCTTCTGATGATGGAAAAAAATACCGTCGCACGCCAGGCGATAGATACGTATATAAATTCCCTCGGAATGAATTTTATTCCCGACATAGAGGTCGCAAACTGGGACCTTATGATAAAACTCGCCGTAAAGGGAATGGGCATCGGCTGCGTGCCGAGGGAGTATTGCCAGAGCTATTTAGACAGCGGGGAGCTTTTTGAAATAAAGATAAGCCCTACTCTGCCTGTGCGCGGCGTAGGCATGGCGTTGCCTAAAAACGTTCCCGTGCCCTTCGCCCTTCGCGAATTTATAAAGCTGTTCCAGTAAATTTAAAAGCAAAATTAAAAGCCGCAGGCGTTCGCCTGCGGCTTTGAGTTTATGTATTTAGCTTAATTGATTGTAGATGTTCTGCATAAGCCCGTCAGAGAGTATAGGGCGGAAGCGGTTCAGATTGATGAATATCGCCGAGAAGAATTCTCTGTTGTCGCCGCCTATCACGTAGTCGGGAAGGCAGTCGAACGAGCCCTGTTCTTTGGATATGAATATCTTGGCAAATTCAATCTTCTCGTTTTCGGGAAGGCTTGCGATAAACTCGTCAGAGGGGCCGCCGTAAACCATTCCGCGGTAATCAGGCTGTGTAGCCGCCTGGTTTGCAGGAGCAGGCGCGGGAGCGGGAGGAGCGAAAGGAGCGGGAGTCGCGTAAGGGGCGGGCGCCGCGTAAGATACGGGCGCGTAGGGCGCGGGAACGGCTACAGGCTGAGCGCTCTGCGACATATGGTAGGGATCCCCGGGGTAGAACGAAATGAATACCTGCGCGGGGGCCGCGGGCTGCTGTTCAGGCTGGCTGAAGTACGCTTCTTCGGGGCGTTCGATGTTGCCGTCAAAGTATTTAACGGGTTCAACAACACCCTTTACCTTTAACTTAGCCTTTTTATAATGAGCGAGCCTTCCTATGCTTATCAATATATCAACAAGCGCGATGGCGGCTATCACGTAGAGGATTATGCCGGGCCTTGCCGAGTAATCAGAGATAAAGAACATCGCTACGACGCCTACGATAAGGCAGACGATTTCTACTGTGTATCTTATTATATCGAATATAAGCCCGCCCTTGGTTGTTTTGGCGCTTAAGCATATTACGTCTATAATGTGGTTTACAAGCACAAGAAGCAAACCTGCCGAAAGGGCTATAGACGCAACCGTCGCCATCAATGTTGAGCTTGCGGCGGAGTATGCGGCGGAGTTGAAGAAGTACGCGCCTTTGTCTGCGAACGTGTCGGAGACAAACCAGTTCAAAACGGTGTAGCCGGATACCGGTTCAGAGTTGATGGTTAAAAGAAGTCCGTCTAATTTACCGAATATATCCGCTACAGAGGTTACGGTAACAAGAAGGAATACGCAAACCAGACCTAAAAGCCATACGATTATCTTTGCCACGCCGCCGCCTTTATACCAGTTGAGCGATTGTATTATAAGCATCAATAACGTTCCGCCGAAGGCGAGGCCTATTACGCACCAGTCAAACGGGAAGTTTGCCGCAAAGTCAGAAGGCGTTGTGTAAGTTTCGGCGTATACGCTTGTAAGATTAAAGATATACGTGAAAAGTGCGATAAGCGCTATAACTTCTACAATAGAAGCGCATACCGTAGCCGTCTTCCTCTTTTTGCTGGAAATCACGGGTATAAGCATTATAATGCCGATAACGGTAATTACAGCGTAAAGCAGTATCGCTATAGCGTTTATATCTATATCCGCAAGCCCGAAAAAGCTTACCGTATTGCCGTTAGGGAATTTGTTTCCTATATCGGTAAGAGAATCAATGCCGAAGGTCGTTCCTAAAATGGAGGGGAGCGTAAGGGCAAGCATAATGTTTTCGCCGTTCGCATCCTTATAGAGGGGCAGAAGCAAGCCTAACAGAAGGCAGTCTAAAGCTATAAGGTATGTAATGACGGTGATAAACTTTTTAGGTTTTTTAGCTGTTGTCATAATCAATCTCCGTAAAGCTAATTTATACTTTATCGTATACCTATTATATATTTTATTACAAATATTTCTTTCTGTCAAGAGGGAAAGGGTTATGAATTTAGGCAAATTTTTAATAAGTTGATTTATTTCTGCCATACAACCATTCTGCGGGGCATTATAAAAGCCGCAGGCGGTCGCCTGCGGCTTTTTAAGGTTATCTGGCTTAGTTGAGCAAATTAAGTTCAGAGAAAATCTTATTCATAAGTCCGTCGGAAAGTATAGGGCGGAATTTGCCGAGGTATACGAAAATCGAGGCGAAGAAATCTCTGTTGTCGCCGCCTACAATGTAGTCGGGGATATTTTCGTAGGGGCCGTTGATCTTTTCGATAAACAGTTTGGCGAATTCAATCTTCTCGTTTTCCGCAAGGCGGGAAATGAATGAATCTGTAGGGCCGCTGTATACTTCTTTGACTTTGTAAACAACCTGAGTTTCCACTACGGGGGCGGGAGCTGCCGCAGGAGCGGGCGCAGCCGCAGGCGCGGGAGCGGGCGTTACAGGAACATAAGTATATGTCGCCGCGGGAGCGGGAGCAGGAGCGGGTTCGTAATCGGTTGTGCCCTTAGTGTCATCATCTTCGGGAATTTCGGCTTCAACTTCTTTTACAGCGGGTTTATAAACCGCCGCCCTTATGATGCTTACGATAGCCGAAACAACAGCCGCCGCAAGCAGAACGTAAAGCAGAAGGCCGGGGGTTCCGTTTTCGTATATTATAAGAAGGATTACGGCTACAACCGCAGCTATAACTTCAAGTATATACCTTACGCAATCGAATATAAGGCCGCCCTTTGTGGTTTTGCAGCCGAGGCTTATTATGTCTATCACACAGTTTATTAAGGCGAGAAGAGCCGCCGCCGCAACAAAGTAGTAAGCGAGCTGTGTGGCGAGATCGGTCGCGGTGAAAAGGTCGCAAAGCAAGCCGGTAGTGAATACGCTGTCGGCAGAGATTGCTGCGTCGGTGCAGAAAGTGTACTGTATAAATACCGTTATAATGTTGTAACCGGAATAATTTTTTCCGTTTACCGCGGCGATAAGTTCGCCGTCGTAGAAGCTGAGCGCGGTGATGTCGATAAGAACCAGCGCGCCTACAAGGCCTATAATAAGCATGACGAGTTTGACAACGCCGCCGCCCTTATATTTGGATATGGCCTGTATTATAAGCATAAGAATGGCGCCACCCGCCGCTATAACAAGGGAGAGGGAAACGTCTATTTCGTTTGAAGTTAAAGCACTTGCGCCTACAGAGCTGAATAAAGCTATAAACAGCACTACAGCCGCCGCGACTTCTACTATTATAGGGCAAACAGTGGCCGACTTGCCTTTTTTGCCTGCGAGCACGGGTATAAGCAATATAATGCCTATTACCGTTATCACGGCGTAAAGAAGGACCGCCAGAGCGCTTAAATCTAATGTGGCGAGCCCGAAAAAGTTAACGTCAAGCGTGCCGATGAAGTTTGCGTCGGCAGAGCCCGTAAGGTCCTTAAAAGCTTCCACGAGCTGCAAAACAAGCATTTCGTCATTATAAAAAGGCACAAGCAGGCCTGCGATAAGGCATACGAGCGCGATGATATAGGTGACTACGAACAGAGGCTTTTTTGTTTTTTTGGTTGTTGTCATAATCATTCTCCGTCAGATAAATTTTTTTGCTTAATCCGCAACCTGTTTAAGGCTGCGCCGATAGATACGCCGCTTAAAAGCCTTCGCGACAAATTATCTAACATATATTTTATTACAATTTAGCTATTCTGTCAAGAGTAAAATGTAAGTTTTGTCGGTAAAAAAATATATTTTGCAATTTTTTTACGGCGCAGAAAGAAACACGCATTTTAATATTATGGTAAATTGTGCGTACGCCCGTACGCGCGTATGCGTGCGAGGAGAGCCGCTTAAAAAGCGGCGTCAAACAAAGTATGTGTAAAAGATTATAATATTTTCACAATATTTTTTAAAAACTTTGTAGAAGTTTTTCAAAATTTTATTGCACATTTAAGGTTTTAATAGTATAATTAGTACAAATCCAAAGGAGGATAG
>JAJPXK010000143.1 GCA_021205485.1 Clostridia bacterium
AAGGTGTATTTTAAAGGGAGTTACAAATTCAGAAGATATTAACAGCGAATTATCGAAAATAATACAGAATTATGATCGTAAAGATTTAAATCACGCTTTAAAATATATGCAGTTTATTGCTTATAATAACGGGTGCCTGCAGATAGATGTTGATTTGGACGATCAGTTTGTTGAGTACGTCTCTGATTTAATTGACTATGGTACGGCCAGATATCTGGTCGATTACGGCGAAGAAACCGGATTTAAACTCTGGCAGAATTACCGTATGGACCAGGTTCAGTTAAAACTTTTGCAAAACCCTTCGCATAATCAGGTAGGCACTTATTATTACGATGATTTTGTCGTTATTTTTGCATCCCTGAAAAAAGACGCCTCGGTAGAAGAAAGGTTAAATTATAAAGATAAATTTTTGCAGCCCGACGTATTCCAATGGGAGTCTATGACAAATTTGCCTCAAAAAGATTTAAACAGATTGAACACTTGTAAATATGCACATATTTTTATACGCAAAGTGGCAAGCGAAAACGGTATAGTATTGCCGTTTACCTATGTCGGCAAAGGAACGTTAACCAATCCGAGAATGACGGACGCAAACGGCACGTATCTGTTTGATATAAATATGGAAAATCAGTTGCCCGATTATCTACAATATGACTTCGGTCTGACAAAATAACGTTTATCAAGCTGCTTACAATTCAATAAAATTCGCTTGTTCCTCGCCGCAGAGGGAGAGGACGTAGTTTTCGGCGATAAAAAACTGAGGCTGAACACTGACGGGAACGCCGTCGCAGTACAAAACACCGTCTGTAAAAGATAATCTCCTGAGCATATGAGCAAGCGTTCCGCCGCAGTATTTGATATAGGCCTCTCTCGCCGTCCAATGCGTCAAAAAGTCCGTTTCGCCGCGTATTTCCTTTTGCTCCCGCTCGCAAAAAGTTGATAAAACGCTCCGTCTCACGCCCTTTTTAAACACTTCTATATCCACGCCGACGGGCCTGTCGCTTACCGCCGCGGCGCAGTATCCGCCGCTGTCCGAAAAGTTGAAAAATATATCGCCGTCCTTTATATACGGTTTGCCGTTTTCGGTACGCAAAATCTCAAAAGATGCGGGGATATGCCTCAACAAAGCGTCATTTAAAAAGTTTTTTTTGTCTGTAGTTTTGCCTGTATATACGTTTAACATTTTTCTTTTATAAAACCGCATTCCAAAAGAAATGCGGTCATAATTTATAGCATCAAGCTCTCTATATATTCAATCTGCTCTTTGGTGGCAAGGTGCTGCGTAAAAGCGCACGCGCTTCCCGCCGCCGTGGCGTAATTCAGCGCCGAAAAATAGTTGCCTGAGTTTAAATATTCGTGTATAAAGCCCGCGATCATGCTGTCGCCGGCGCCTACCGAGTTTACAAGCTGCCCGCGGGCGGCCCTGACGTACATTGTCTGCTGCGTTTCGGTGACCATTACGGCCCCGTTGCTGCCCATAGAAACTATAACGTTGCGGGCGCCGCGTTTTTGCAGAATCCTCGCGCATTCGGCGATTTTTACCGTGTCGGGCAACGTCTTCAGCGAAAAAATCTCGCTCAGTTCAAATATGTTCGGCTTGATTAAAAAGGGTTTGTACTTTAAAGTATTTGTAAGCAGTTCGCCGCAGGCGTCTACAACAACGTTGATTTTTACCCCTTTAAGCCTTTTTAAAAGATTTTCGTACGCTTTGTCGTCGAGGGTAGAAGGCACGCTGCCGCAGATTATCAGCCAGTCGCCGTCCTTTATAAGCCCCTTTAAAATTTTTACCAGCCTGTTTACGTCGGCTTCGGTTACCAGCGCCCCCGCGCCGTTGATATCTGTTTCGGTATTGCTTTTTATCTTTACGTTTATGCGGCTTTGCCCTTCTACGGGTATAAATGTGTGGCGGATGCCGAGTTCGGTCATCAGGTCAGAGAGGGCGCCCCCCGTAACCCCTGCCACAAAGCCCAGGCCGTGAGGTTCCTCCCCGAGTTCGTTGAGGGCGAGCGAGACGTTGATGCCTTTGCCGCCGACGGTGATATATTCGCCCGTGGTGCGGTTTACGATACCGCTTTTAAGGTTATTGACTTTTACATAATAGTCTAACGAAGGGTTAAACGTAACGGTATAAATCATTTTATCCTCGTATGATTTAAACTTCCGTATACGGCGAAAGCAAAAAATTATCTCTAATAACTTTATATTATTTAAATGCAAAAGTCAATGAAATTTACGCCGCATACATTTAATTTTGCTTAAACGAATAAAAATAAGCGGGCAAGACAAAAAAATTTTTTATCAAACGCTTGCAATTTGGGCATAATATTATTATAATAATTTAAGCGTCTTTAAAAAACAAGGCTTTTTAAGTAAGGTGTGGCTAAATACGTACTTGTACCCTTGCCTTCCCTGAACGAGGGGAAGCCAAGATTAAGGTAAAAAACGCCTCAAAAGTCCATTCCTTATTAAGCGGTTTTATTTCAGGCGGCTTTTTCGGGCCTGAACCAGTTTCGATTGCGGGCAGAGGAAGAAGCAAGCATACCAAAGGCTCGGCTTTGTAAAAACGGAAAATTAAATTTAAACGCAGAATCCAAAGATTCTAAAAAAGTTGTTGCTTTCCCTGCTTTCTCGGGCGTAAGCGCAGCTTGCGCTGCTTAAACTAAGCAGTCCGTCGCCCCCGCAGTCCGTCGGGCGGAAGGCGGCGTTATTCAGACGGATAAATCGCCCTTTGATTGCCGCGCAAAGAAGCGTTTGATTTAACGGCATGCCTGCAAAGTTCCCCGTCTGTCGGGTGATTTGCAGAAAGATTAAAGGCAGAATAAGTATGTAGAAACCTCTTTTGACCCCCGTAAGACCGGAGTGCAACTCTCCGCAGGTCCACCATAAAAGACTAAATGGTTTGATACAATAATATCAAGCCATTTTTTCTATGTTTTTAGCACTTTTTTGCTGATTTTGCCCCGTTTTGGGGCATTTTTGCTATTATAGCGATTTTGCGAGAGTATAAAATGAGCCTTCAAAGTAAGTAAAATTTAAGAATTTTACACGATTACCACTCAAGGGTGCAGTAGGGGTGCGAACTTTTACACGATTACTTCGGTAGTGGTGCAGTAGAAAAATTTTTTATAAAAAAAGTCAAAAAGAATTTTCAAATATGACCGTATCTGACAACATAAGCTGTTATAATGTCTTTGTAGAATAAACGGACGGCTCTTGAAACGTCAATATTTATTTAAGGGGTGCATAATGAAAGATGTTACTAAAATGACTTTTAGTCAGTGGCTTAAGCACATAAGGACTTCGGGTAAAGACCGAAAGAAGCAATTTGAATTTGCTAAAGCGGTAGGCATAAGCGTAGAACAGTTACAGAGTATTGAAAGAGGTGAAAGGCTGCCGACAAAGCAAGAGGTTAATACTATATGCGATGCATTGCACAACGAGGATTTAAGCGAGGATTTAAGAGCAAAGGGTTTAGCGGAAGTTGAATATAAAAGAACGCATCCCGATGTGAAATTGCTCTTATCAGATAGGACAATTTGCTGGAATTGTGGTAAAATGATGTGGTCAGCGTATGGTACGGTTAACGAAAGTGTATTGTCGCCAGACGAATTTAATAAGTCAATGTGCGATATTGCAACTAGTAAAGGAGTCATATTGCAAAGACGATATAGCCAGACTACGCATGAAACGCATCTTGTAAACGTCTGCCCTCATTGTAATGCTTTCATAGGTGAGTTTTTTCTTCATGATTTATGGTATGGGGAAACGGAGACCATCCAAATTGACGATGTGGCAGATTTTATAGCTAATGACGATTAAAGGTGGGGTTAATGATTTTAAAAACAATTTATAGCGAAGGCAAGGATAGATTTGGACAGCGGTTTGACAGAAATGAATGGTCTGCGCCTATAATGGTTTCACCAGAGGAAATAAAACGACTCATAGACAGCTTTTCATTATGCGGAAAAAAGATTAAACAAGTCAATGTTATAGGCCGCAGCTATATTCATGGCCGTGAGGATGTTGAGGATGTTGTATATGACCAATTACAAGGCTTGTCTGAAGCCGAGCGGCATAGGTTATCTGACTACGAAAATATAAACCCCGATATGCTATTTTGCCGTCATGTCGAAATTGACGAACCTTTTATGATAATGTTTGAGGACGGCGATATTTTTGAAATAGATACCCCTCAAGAGCCAGAGTTTCGCATGAGTATGAATTGTATCCCGTGGGGTATCGGGCCAGAAGTTAATATATCAAACATTAAAGCGGATATTATTTTTTCGAATTGCAAGGGGCAGATTATTAAAAGCGTAGAGGTAAATAAATATATAACGGACAAGGACCCTATGTATAGTGATAAATTTGAAGAGCCGCCTTACGAACGGGAACTTGTATCCGATATAACG
This sequence comes from Clostridia bacterium, assembly GCA_021205485.1. Lineage (GTDB taxonomy): Bacteria > Bacillota > Clostridia > Christensenellales > Borkfalkiaceae > Coproplasma. Next base: position 4,413 of record JAJPXK010000143.1, read on the forward strand.
CTTCGCTTTGAAAATGACCTTGGCTTGCGTATAGGTCCTTGGATTGATTTTTGCTATGTGGAGTGTATTGATAAAAATAACGATATAACAAAAATAAAGTTTGTCGAACTAAAGCAGGCTTTGTGTAATCCAGAGAATGAATAACGGGTAAAAAATATAAAATTTTTATGGGTATCACAAAAACAGATTTTATGCGAGGGATGCAGTGTCCACGTATGTTGTGGCTTGATAAGCACCACCCAGAACTGAAAATTATACCACCTGATGTGCAAGAGGCACTTGATGAAGGTAACGCTTTCGGTGATAAAGCAATGGGGATATTCGGTGACTACATAGAAACTACTGCATTCAAAGAGAATGGTAGGCTTGACCACGCAGCAATGCTGAAGAAAACTCAAGAGTATATTGCGGGTGGTGTGAACGTTATTTGCGAGGCTGCGTTTACCTACTATGGCAATTATTGCACCGTGGATATATTGCGACGAAACGGCGACGGGTGGGATATTTATGAAGTAAAGAATTGCCCTGAAGTGGAAGAGCAATTCATAAAAGACACGGCCTTTCAGCGTTATATTGCATATAAGTCGGGGTTAAAGATAAAACGTTGCCACATTATTTACCACGGGGCTGACGAAAATAATCCATTCGTAATCAAAGATGTAACGGCAAGGGTAAGGGGGTACTACAAATATGTGGACGACAATATTTGGCGACTCGGCAAGGTTAAATTTCAAAAAGAGGAAGTGGTAGAACCAATAGGAGAACACTGTGAATGCCCGTATAGGTGTTGGTATTGGGATGTTTGCCATAAATAAACTTTACATGGAGGATATAATATGAAGGTGTATTTTGATATGGATGGCGTACTTGCCGATTTTAACAGGGGAGTCAAGGAACTGTGTAACATTGACCCCTTAGACCAGGCGAACGCATCCGAAAAAGCAGATGACGCTATGTGGGCGGCAATACGTGATACTCCGCATTTCTATGATAGGCTTGAGTTTATGCCTGGAGCAAAGGAGATGTTTGATTATACATACAATCATCTCGGTGACGACTGTCAGATTTTATCTGCAGTTCCAAAGGCAAAGCGCGGAATAGTAACTGCGGGCGATGACAAAATAAGCTGGGTTCATCGCTTGCTTGGTGAAAACGTAAAGGTAAATATTGTTTATAAAGAGCAGAAGAAAGATTTTTGTATGGGAAATGACTGCATTCTCGTGGATGACCTTGCATCGAATATCACTGCTTGGGAGGGAAACGGAGGTACGGGTATTTTGCATATCTATGCCAAGACAACTTTAACCATAATACGGGAAATGGTTGCGAAATATAAAAACTGATTTTTGCGTGCTGAAGTCGTTTATTAGCAAAAGTAGTTGAAAATATATGTCGTTTGTGCTATAATACATCTGCTATATTTTTCAATAAGTGATCAGACATGGATTTTGCTGATAAGGTTAAATATGCAAGAAATAAGTTGGATATAAGCCAAGAAAAATTGGCTATAGCACTTGGCGTGTCGTTTGCTACGGTAAATCGATGGGAAAGAGGAAAGTCAAAGCCTTCTTATGAGGCGCAAGAAAAATTTATGTCTTTCTGTAAAGAAAAAGGTATTGATTTCGAGGGGTGTCTTATGAAAGAATCAAAAGGCGTAATTTACATTTTAACAAATCCATCGTTTCCTGAATATGTAAAAATTGGATATGCGGACGACATGAAACAACGGCTACAACAACTAAACAGAAGTGAATGCACGCCTTTTGCTTTTCGCGTATATGCGACATACGAAGTTGATATTCGTCTTACAGATATGAAGTTGCATGATATTATTGACAGGCTTAACCCTAATTTACGGGCGATAGACACAGTTGATGGCAAAAAGAGGGTCAGAGAATTTTATGCAATGACGAAGGAAGATGCATATGCTATATTCGAAGCGATGGCTGAAATACATGGAACCATGGATAGGCTTAAACTAGTAAAGCCTACAGAAAGTCAGAAAAAAGATGAGGAGATTGCGACGGAAGTAAAAGTGGAAACAAAAGAGAGGGCTACTCCGTTTACATTCGAAATGGTGCATATTCCTGTTGGCGCCGAATTAGAGTTTTCTTGTCGGGGCAATGAACACGATGGGGAAATATGTACTGTTGCAGACAGTAAAAACGTTGAATATGATGGTAAATTGTGGTCTCTTTCCGCATTAGCAACGGAGTTGTCTCATAGCAAATGGGGTGTTGCAGGTCCGAGATATTTCAAATATAAGGGCGAATGGTTAAACGATATTCGTAGAAGATTAGAATTATAAACAATAGAGATAGGAGAATACATAATGAATAAGCAACAATTAGCGTCAAAAATTTGGGCAGCGGCAAACGAAATGCGCTCTAAAATTGAAGCGAGTGAGTATAAAGACTATATCCTTGGCTTTATATTCTATAAATTTCTTTCTGAACAAGAGGAAAGTTATTTGAAAAAAATTGGCGCAACTGACGAGGATATTCGTGAAATACGAGAAGAAAGCGAAGAGGCGGTGTCAATTCAAAAGAATCTTGGATATTTTATAGAATACAAGAATTTGTTTTCTACTTGGTTAAATATGGGGTCAGATTTTACTGTAGAAAATGTCAGTGATGCTCTCTCTGCTTTTAACAGACTGATTAACCCTTCACATGCGAAAGTATTTAATAAAATATTCCTAACCCTTGAAACAGGCTTATCTAAATTGGGCGAAAACTCAAACGCGCAAACAAAGGCTGTGCGTGAGTTAATACACTTGATTAAAATTATTCCTATGGATAATAGACAAGGGTATGATGTGCTTGGCTTTATTTATGAATACCTTATCAGTAATTTTGCTGCTAATGCCGGTAAAAAGGCAGGGGAGTTCTATACACCACACGAAGTATCGCTATTGATGAGCGAAATTATTGCGAATTACCTGCAAGACAGAGATGAAATTAAAATATATGACCCGACAAGCGGTTCGGGTTCGTTGCTTATAAATATAGGTCAAAGTGTTGCTAAACACATAAACGACAAAAATAAAATTAAATATTATGCACAGGAACTTAAAGAGAATACATATAACCTTACCCGTATGAATTTAATCATGCGAGGTATATTGCCAGATAACATCGTAACGCGGTGTGGCGATACGCTTGAAGATGACTGGCCATATTTTGAGGAAGCGGATGGAAAAATTGTAGAAAATACATACGAACCGCTTACTAACCTTGATGCGGTCGTAAGTAATCCGCCTTATTCGCAAAAATGGAATCCTGTGGACAAGCAGCACGATCCCCGTTTTAATGGGTATGGTGTTGCACCTAAAACAAAGGCGGATTATGCTTTTTTGTTGCACGATTTGTATCATCTTCGTCCGGGCGGAATAATGACTATTGTTCTGCCTCATGGTGTATTATTCCGTGGTGGCGATGAAGGCAAAATACGTAAAAACCTTATTGAAAATAATAATATCGACGCAATTATTGGTTTACCTGCAAATATATTCTTTGGAACTGGTATCCCTACCATAATTATGGTTCTTAAAAAAGGTCGTCCTGATGAAGATGTACTCATTATTGATGCTTCAAAGGGATATACGAAGGAGGGTAAAAACAACAAACTTCGTGCAAGAGACATTAAAAAAATTACTGATACATATATAGCGCGATTAGAGACTCCAAATTATTCACGTCGTGTATCTCGTGAGCTGATAAGACAGAACGATTATAATCTTAATATTCCTCGTTATGTTGATTCAAGCGAAAAGCCTGAAAGTATAGATATATATGCCACTATGTTTGGCGGAGTTCCTAAAGCCGAAATCAATGAGATGCAAAGGGAATTTACAGCTTTTGCTTCGCTTGAAAGTGAATTGTTTACCGAAAGCGATACGCCATATGTCCAAACGAAGACAGAAAACGTCAAGGAAACGATAGAAAACAACAAAGATGTTAAAGCATTCAAACAGACATATATTGATGCCTTTGATGGGTTTGGTGATTATTTGCATAATGAACTTATAGGTCAAATGGAAACGGTGCTTATTCCGAGAGAAGAGTCGTTGATTGCCGATGAGATTTTTCATCGTTTAGAAAATATCCCCTTGGTAGATAAATACGAAGCCTATCAGACACTTGATGATAAATGGCAAATTATTGCAGCCGACCTTGAAATGATACAGACAGAGGGTATTTCTGCTATAACACAGGTAGACCCTAATATGGTTACAAAAAAGAAGGATGGCAAAGAAGTAGAGGTTCAGGATGGCTATGTTGGGCACATTCTACCTTTTGAGCTTGTACAAAAAATTCTTTTACCGACCGATTTAGCGGAAATAGATGACTTGAATAGGCAACTGACAGAAATTAGCGGCGAGTACGAGGAGTTTATAGAAAGTATTCCTGAGGAAGATAGGGGGGATTTCTTAAACGAAGATAATACGGCTTTCGTGCCTAAAGAAATAACAAAGATAATTAAGCCTTATTCAAAGGGAAAAATTAAACCTGAAGCTGGTTCCATAGAAGAAACTTTGATTAAGGTAGATGCTTTAATAAATAGGGAGAAAACTCTCAAAAAGGCAATTAAAGATAAAACTACTGATTTACATAATAAAACAAAAGGAGTTATTGAAAATCTGTCTATAGATGAGGCTTTGCCTTTAGTATCAGAAAAATGGATAACGCCGATTACAGAAGAAATTTCACTGTTACCCGATTCCATCGTAAGTGAACTTGAAAGCAAGATAAATGCACTTACAAAGAAGTACAGTGTAACAATGCTTGATATTGACTCAGAAATTAAGCAGTCCGAAGCAAGTTTTTCAAGTCTGATAGATGACCTTGAAGGCGATGAATACGACATGGCAGGGCTTAAAGAGTTACAAAAAATGTTAAAGGGGGAGTAAAATGGACGAAAATCAGAAAATTCCCCGCATCAGATTCAAAGGCTTCACAGATACTTGGGAACAGTGTAAGTTGGGAGACTGCTTTGATGAGCGACAGGAACGTTCAGCTGAAGGTGAGCTTATATCAGTAACAATAAATGATGGCATAAAAAAATTTGCTGAATTGGGCAGACACGATAATTCTAGTGATGATAAGTCTCATTATAAGGTCGTAGAAGTAGGAGATATTGCTTATAACTCAATGCGAATGTGGCAGGGAGCAAGCGGATATTCGCCATATAAAGGCATATTAAGCCCAGCATATACGGTTTTAGTGCCAAAAGAAAATATAAACGCGCAGTTCTTTGCTTATTTATTTAAGCGCCCAGTAATAATTCATTTGTTTCAAATTAGTTCGCAGGGTATTACTTCGGATACATGGAATTTAAAATTTCCTTCGTTAAGTGAAATTGAAACAAAGTGTCCGAAAGGAAATGAACAAGAACTGATAGCGACTTGTTTTAAAGAACTCGACAACCTTATCACCCTTCATCAGCGTAAGTATGATAAACTCGTCAGCGTAAAGAAATCTTTGCTTGAAAAAATGTTTCCTGCGGATGGCGAAACCGTGCCTAAAATCCGTTTTAAAGGTTTTACTGACCCTTGGGAACAGCGTAAGTTAAAAGATTTCGCTGAATATACAGCGTCGTCTTTAACTGCAAAGGATTGTAATGAGAATGGTCGGTTCGATTTATATGATGCAAACAGCTTAATCGGGAAAACAGATGCTATGCATATGTCGTGTGATTATATAACAATCATAAAAGATGGGGCGGGAGTGGGAAGAACTAGGATTCTACCAAAGAATACAGCATTTATTGGTACAATGGGGGCATTGAATGAAAAAAATAGTGACTTTAATTTTTTATTTGCAGTCTTAAATAAGGTCGATTGGGAGAATAAATATTCTGGCTCAACAATACCGCATATTTATTTTAAGGACTATGGTGAAGATGTTTATAATATTCCAATTAATGAGGAACAGCATCAAATTGGGGCATTTTTTTTAGAGATAGACAACCTTATCACCCTTCATCAGCGTAAGTTGGATAAGCTGAAAAATATAAAAAAATCACTGCTTGAAAAGATGTTTGTATAGGGGAAAAACGATGATAAATATAAATCAGCAAAATCAGTATGCAGAACATTTTGATGACGAAGCTCAATTTGAAAAATCTTTTATTACGCTTTTAACTAATTGCGGATGGGAAAAGGATATCATAAAATATCCGACCGAACAGGATTTGATAAATAATTGGGCACAGATATTATATAATAATAACCGCGATATAGATAAGTTGGGTAATTATCCATTAACAAATGGAGAAATGAAGCAAATTATAGAGCATATTACAACTTGTCGCACTCCATTTGCTTTGAATGGTTTTATTAATGGCAAAACTGTTGCCATAACAAGAGATAATCCTGCTGATACATTGCATTACGGCAAAGAAGTAAGACTACGTATATATGACAGGCTTGAAATAGCAGGTGGTAGAAGTCGTTATCAAATTGTCGAACAACCGAAATTTGAAGCAAAAAGTTCTGTTTTTCCGCCGCGCCGCGGTGATATAATGTTGCTTATAAATGGTATGCCTGTGTTTCATATTGAGTTAAAAAAGACAGGAATACCAATAAGTCAGGCGTGGAATCAAATTGAAAAATACTCCCGTGAAAACATATTCAGAGGGATATTTTCGCTTGTTCAAATTTTTATAGCGATGACTCCCGAAGATGCCGTTTATTTTACTAATCCGGGACCAGAAGGCAGATTTAACCACGACTTTTATTTTCGCTGGGCTGATTTCGATAACCGTCCAATAACTGATTGGAGGGCATTTACGCAGAGTTTATTATATATTCCTATGGCGCACCAGCTGATAGGTTTTTATACGGTTGCAGACGGTAAAGATGGCGTTTTAAAGGTATTGCGTTCCTATCAATATTATGCTGTTTCTGCGATTAGTAATAGGGTTGCACAAAATAAATGGGACGAGAAAAATCAACGAGGCGGTTATATTTGGCATACCACGGGAAGCGGTAAAACTCTTACCAGTTTTAAAACTGCAGATCTTATCTCAAAATCACAGGATGCGGATAAGGTTGTTTTTCTTGTAGATAGAAAGGAATTGGATACGCAGTCGGTAGAAAATTATAGATATTTTGCCGATGACTCAGATGAAATCCAAAGTACAGAAAGTACTGATATACTTATCAATGCGTTAAAACCAGCATCACAATCTTCGCCTGAATCTCAATATTCTTTAATAGTAACATCAATTCAAAAATTAAGCAGAATTTATGAAGATGGTTCTAAAAAATCACAAAAAGACATAGAGCAAATAAACAAAAATCGGATTGTTTTTATCGTTGATGAATGCCATAGAGACACATTTGGCGATATGATGAGCAAGGTTAAAACAACTTTTCCTAATGCATTATTCTTTGGTTTTACTGGTACGCCGATTCAGGAAGAAAATAAGAAAAAAGGTTGTACTTCTTCTGATGTATTTGGTAAAGAGTTACATAGATATACAATAGGCGATGGGATAAGAGACAAAAATGTTTTAGCTTTTGATCCGTATATGGTGGAAACATTTAAGTCAATGGAAATCAAATCAAAAATTGCACTTGAAATGGTCCACGCAACAACGGAGGAGGAAGCTATAAAAGATCCTGTGAAAAGCCTTAAATATTATGAAATACTGGATACACTTCAAATGGCTGGTTACTACAATGATACTGGCGATTATATTAAAGGCGCGGAAGATTATCTTCCTGTATCGCAATATCATACAGAAGAACATATTAGCGCCGTTGTGAATGATATTCTTGATAAGTATGAACGTGTAAGCCACGGCAGGAAATTTCATTCTATTTTTGCAACGAGTAGCATACCTGAAGCTATTAACTATTATCGTAAACTGAAAGGACACTTGAAAGCTACTGTTCTTGTAGATCCTTCTGATGATAATGAAAATACTAATATAGAGAAAATACAGGGTCTTGCGGAAATTATAACTGATTACAATAAAAGATATGGACAAAATTATAGTATTTCCAGCTATGGGGAAATGAAAAAAGACATATCGTTACGTTTGTCTCACGAAAAGGCTTACAAAGGTATAGAAAGAACGCCCGAAAAGCAGATAGATATGCTTATTGTTGTAAATCAGATGCTGACAGGTTTTGATTCAAAATGGATTAATGTTTTATATCTTGATAAGCTGATGAAGCAAGAAAATATTATTCAGGCATTTTCAAGAACAAACAGAATTTTTGGAAGTGATAAACCAGTAGGTCTTATTTACTATTATCGCTATCCGCATACTATGAAGAGGAATATTGAAGATGCGGTGAAGATGTATTCAGGCGATAAAGCGTATATGGTTTTCGTAGATAAACTTGAAAAAAATCTTGAGGTTTTTAATGCTCTTTATCTTGAAATTAAGGAATTATTTGAGAACGAAAATATAGAGGATTTTTCTCATTTGCCTAATGATAAAGCCGTGAAAGCTAAATTTGCAAGTAAGTTTAATGAACTAAATAAAATGCTTGAAATGATAAAAGTTCAGGATTTTACTTGGAAACAGTCTGTTTATGGTGATACGAAAGTTCTTATTACAGAACAAATTTATTTAACTTTGTTGCAAAGGTATAAAGAACTTACTATTCGTGTGCCTACAGAGGGAGGGACTTATGAAGAACCGCCGTATGATTTAGATTCTCATATAACAGAAATTAGCACTGGTAAAATTGATGCTGATTATATGAATAGCCGTTTCGATAAGTATTTGAAAGTAAAGTTGGATGGCGAATCCAAGAAAAATATAGAAATGGCGTTGCAAGCACTCTATAAATCATTTGCAATGTTGCCTGAAGAAGAACAAAAGTATGCGGAAATATTTATAAAGGATGTGCAACTTGGTAATCTTATCCCTGAAGGTGGTAAGACTTTCCGCGATTATATTACGGAATATATGAGAAAGGCAAAAGATGACCAAATCCATCGTTTTGCGGAAACTTTTGGAATTGACGAAGCAATGCTCCGTGAGATTATGTCGCTTCATCCTACAGAGGAAACATTAAATGAATATGGTAAATATGATAAAATAAAAAATAC
>JAJPXK010000165.1:0-11684 GCA_021205485.1 Clostridia bacterium
CGATTAAGGCGATTTTAACCTCGCAGGATATTCTCACCTTCCGCTTCACGTCTGAAAAAGGCAGGGAATTTGCCCTTATTTATATAGACGGCCTCGCCGACAAAATACAGCTCGGCAACCTTGTGGTAAAACCCCTTTTGATAAGCGAAACTTCGGCTACAATGCAGGATTTGCAAAACTACCTCGCCTCGCCCGAAGTAAAACTTGTAAAAACGGTAAAAGAGGCCGTGCAGGAGGTCTCTTCGGGCAACGCCATCCTCGCCGCCGACGGAGAGAACGCATACCTCTCTATAGGCCTTGTCGCGCCTCCGGGCAGGGCGGTGGCCGAGCCCCCTACAAACGTTACGGTAAAGGGCCCGTGGGAGGTGTTTAGCGTAGTTATTTAGGTATAGTGCGGGCTTGTGAGAAAGAATGTCAAAACCGATAAACTTCAGATGGTTACGCTTCAAGCGGGCAAGCAGTCCAACGCCGCCGTCTCGGTATTTTACTTAAAAGATATCTGCGACGAAAATTTAGCTCAGAAGGTGATACGGCAGATAGAGGAAAACGAGATAGACGTCATCGCCGACTCGTCGTATATCGCTCACTTTATATCGCTGAAGCCGAGGTCGCTTTTCAAGCGTTTCGGCCAGGCAGAAAAGCCCGATATCTTCTGCGACAAGCTTTGCGAAGGCAGGGTAGGCATAATAGTTGACGGCTCGCCTATAGCCATCACCGTTCCTTATATGCTTACAGAGGACTTTCAGTCGGCGGACGACTACTTTGTAAACCCTTACAGGGCGACTACCTTGCGTATTCTGCGTATTCTCGCCCTTACCGTAGGCATAATTCTGCCGGGGTTATACGTCGCCGCGCAGCTTTTCAAACTTCAGCTTATACCCTTTAAACTGCTTTTAAATATTTCAAGTTCGGTCTCGGGCCTGCCCCTTTCGCCCTGTATAGAGATGTTTTTGACCCTCTTTGTGTTAGAGGTGTTAAATGAGGCCTCTATCCGCATGCCTAAGTACGTAGGGCTGGCGCTGTCGGTGGTAGGGGCTCTGGTTTTAGGCGAAACGGCGGTCACCGCTGGCATAATTTCTACCCCCGCGATAATAATAGTCGCCTTTTCGGCCATATGCCTGTACGTCGTGCCCGACCTTATAGAGACGACCGCCACGCTCCGCTGGCTTTTTTTGATTATAGCTGGCAGCATAGGCACGTTCGGCATAGTTCTTTTTATCGCGTTTTTAGTAAGTTATCTTGTGTCAGAGCAGGTGTACGGTACACCCCTCGCCGCCCCGTTCGCGCCGCTTGTCGCCTCGGATATGGCCGACGGACTTGTAAAGGCAAACCTTTCCGCGTTAGACACAAGGCCGCAATCGTTAAATAACACAAACACCGTAAGGTACAGGAAAAGGAAATGACAGCTCTTCACACTCGGCAGATATGCTTTATACTTACAGCTTACAGCATGGCGGGCAAGCTATTGATGCTTCCCGCTCAGCTTGCGTACTTTGCGGGCAACGACTTGTGGATATCGGCGCTTATCTCTTACGCCCTGCAGACGATCGCCGTATTCGCGGCTTCGTTTTTGTGTTCAAAAACAGATAAAACGGTTTTCGCCCTTATAAAAGATACCTTCGGCGGCACCGTAAGCAAAATCTTTATGTGGCTGTTCGCAATATTCTTTCTTCTCGCCGCGTTTTTGCCTGTTTACGAGCAGAAATTGTTTGTCCACGAAATTTTTTACGACACCGTCCCCGCGTTGATTGTATTTATTCCGTTCTTCTTCGTTGCGGCATATGTAGGGGGCAAAGGGATAAACAACGCAGGCAGAACGGCGGATATTATGTTCTTTTTGTTTGCCGCGGCCTTCGCCGTTATTTTTATTATGTCGGCTACCGAGGCAAACTTTTCGTGGCTTTTGCCCGTATCGGGAGGGTCTGTAAAGGGAGTATTAAAAGGCGTGGTTTCCACATTGTACAACTTTACCGACGGCGCTGTAATGCTGATGTTTGTAGGCAGGTTCAGATACAAAAAGGGCGACTGCCTGAAAATTACCCTGTCCTACGCTGTAGGGGCGATAGTCATCATACTCTATCTTTTAGTATTCTACTCGGTGTTTTCCACATTGTCGCCCGACGAATATTTTTCCATAGCGAAATCGGCGATATTTTTCCCCGCGCTGTCGGTGACGGGCAGGGTAGACCTTATAGGCGTATACGTCATAGAGGTCGCCATGCTCTTAGCTCTTATAATGTATATACAGCTTTGCGTGCAGTGTTTAAACGAAGCTTTAAGCGACAAAGTAAAACCTATGTATCTGTCGTTTATAATAAACGGCATTCTGCTTATAGCGTTGATTGCGTTAAACGATAAATATAAGGCTCTGCATGGCGTCTATGGCGGCATACTGTGGTACGTATTCGCAATTTTTGCCGTTCTGCTTCCGTGCCTTTCGTGGATTTTAAAGCGGAAGAGGGAGGGCGGCGAGTGAAATCCGGACTAAAAAACGCCTCAACAATAATATACGTTCTGGTTGTAATAGCTATGCTATTTCTGTTTTTTACCAACGACTTCGGACTGGTGGATATCCACAAATCTTCTATAGTAATGGCGGTAGGCATAGACGTAGACGGGGATAAATATTCGGTGACGGCTCAGGCCGCCGTGCCTACCCCGTCGCAGGGCGAGGGCAGTACGGCTTACACGCAGGTTACGGGAGAAGGGGCCACCGTAGCCGAAGCGTTGAACGACATAAACGTACAGACGGGTTTTTACCCTAAGCTGGTCTTCTGCAATCTTGTAATTTTAGGCGAAAGCTGCAAAAGTGAGGATATTTTTACCGTCCTCGATTACTTTTACCGCAATGACTACGTGCCGCTTACCGCCCTTGTAGGCATGTGCGGGGGCGAGGCCAAGGAGCTTTTAGGCCAAAAACCCGCGGGCGGCGATATGTCGTCTACCGCCATACAGAGGGCGATGTCGGGCGAGCTGAAAAAGTCGGCCAACGTCGCCGCAGTTAATTTAAAATTGCTCGCAGAATACGGCGGCAGCGCAAGTTCGTCCGCATATATGCCCTATATAACGAGTACGCAAAGCGGCGGAGGGGGCACCACGGCGGCTTCTTCGCAGAGCGGTTCGCAGGGGCAAAGCGGCGGGGAAGAGGGTACAACTCAGTTTACATGCGGCACTACGGCGGTGTTTTCTCAGGGCAGGTTTGTCGGCATATTAGACGAAGACCAGACTTTCGCCTTCAATCTGTTAAAGGGCGGGGTACGCCTCGCCGTAGTCAACGCCGAATACGAGGGCGTAAACTACACGGTAGGGCTCAAAAACAATAAAAGCAGTTTAAAAATAAATGTAAAAGAGGGCGCCGCATTAAAAATTAAGTACAGGGCGAGGGCCAATGTGCAGGCGTCGGAAAACAACCCCGCGTTAGAAAGCAACGCCGATACGCATCTAATAAAAAAAGAGGTGCTTGACGCCGTAGGGCGGGAGGTAGAGGACAGGATAAATTCACTTCTTCAGTTCAACAAATCGGCCGACGTTTTAGGCATAAAACAAAGGCTGTACGCCTTTAACAAAAAGCATTACGAGGGGTATAAAGACGATATATTGGACGCATCGCCGCAGTTTGATATAAAAATCAGCAGCGCGGGATAAAAACGGGGAGGCTTTAGTGCCTCCCCGCGGGTTTTAAACTATGTTAAAATAGCTTACAATAAGCTGCGCCAAAGCCTCAAGTTCGGCTTCGGTAACGCCTTCCGCGGCGTACTTTAAAAGGATATCCTTAAAGCTTCCGCTTTCCCCGTTTTCCGCCGCTTCGCATAAAAGTCCGGCGGCGGTTTGCCTGTCTTCGCCCGATATGTAGCCGTCCAAAAGGGCGGCCACGGCCTCGCTGTCGGTAAGTTTTGCCTGCTTGCCCGATAAAAACCTTTCAAGCAAAAGCCTAAGCATAAACGCCAGCGTGCCTATCGCCAGCCCCTCCTTTACAATCTCGGCGAAACACTCAAAAAAACAACTTAAGTCAGACTTGCACGCCGCGCCGTAAATGGCGTAAAACACAATGCCGAGGGCGTAGGGAGTAAGCTTTGCAAGGCGTTTGGCCCTGTCGCTTAAATTGAGTTTTTCAAATACAAATCTGTCAAGCGAAAAGGCGATTGCGGCCGCTACCGCCGATAAAATGGCGGCGTCGATGCCGTAACGGGAAAAAAGTTCTAAAATTTCAATGTTCATGTTCTCTCCTCTACAGGGGGAACATATCGTAAATACAGTCCAACGCTCCGCACAAAATTATGCGCCGACGCAGATACAAGCGGTAACGGTAATCTATAATTTATCCCCCTTCAGTTTATTTTTTTACCCGACGGTTATTTAAAACCTTATTTTGCTAAAGGTAAACGCAAAATATAAAAATAAAGTTTGCCTTTATTTTGCAAATTTTCACATAAAAGTATTGACAGCCCTTTTTTGCTTGTAAATTTTGCCGCGTTGTGATAAAATTCGCGTTATGAGAATGCATCGCAAAGACAATCTGGATTCAAGGCTTCTCGCCTGCAAAGAGGTGTTAACCCTCGCCGACCTTTCGCAAAAGAATATGAAGCTTGCCGCCGAAATAAAGGAATATTTGGATTTAAAGGCAATTTTCGGCAACGATAACCCCGTACATTTAGAGGTAGGCTGCGGCAAAGGGGCGTTTGTTTCGGGCATGGCCAAACTTCACCCTGATATAAATTTTATCGCGATAGAAAAGGTTTCAAACGTAATTGTTACCGCCTGCGAAAACGCCATTGCCTCAGGCATAAAAAACGTACACTTTATAAACTGCGCGGCCGAGGTTTTGCCTAAGTATTTTAAAGAGAACACTTTTTCAAGGGTATACCTCAACTTTTCCGACCCGCTGCCTAAAAAGGGGTATCTTTCGCAAAGGCTTACTCACCCGAGGATGCTTAAAGTTTACGCCTCGCTCTGCAAAGAGGGGGCTCAGCTTTGGCAGAAGACCGACAACAAGCCGCTGTTTGACTTTTCTCTTGATAGTTTCAAAGAGGTCGGCTGGCAGATAAAAGAGGTTTGCTTAGACTTAGCCGCAAACCCGTTCGAAGGCAACGTAATAACCGAGCACGAGCAGAAATTTATGGACGAAGGCAAGCCTATCTACAGGGCCGTGGCAGAGGTAAAAAAAGTAAATTGACGCAGTACTATGCCTTAAATAACGCAAAAAACACCCTCAAAACGAGGGTGTTTTTTCAGTCTATGTTTTTTGTGAATTTACATTCGGGGTAATTTGAACAGCCGTAAAAATTCCCGCCGCCGTCTTTTCGTACTCTTACTACAAGCTTTCCGCCGCACCTCGGGCAAATTCCTTTTTCAAGGGCATACTGTTGTCTGTATATATTGTCAACATGCTGGTCTGTATTTACATCAGACTTTGCGGCAAGTATTCTTTCGTAATAATTTTGCATCTGCCGCTCGGTGAGAAAAAAGCCAACGTTTCTGGTAAGCTCGTACGGCAGATTTTTTAAGGGGATAACGGTGTCGGCCTGAATATTTTCGGTGTTGTTCTGAACAAACACAACAAGCGGGCGGAAGACTGCCTGCGGCAAAACGTTCCTCAAACAATAAAGGTGAGATTTGTTCTGTTTAACGGGGTTTTTAAGCTTGTTTTTTGTGTTGCCGTAGGCGAGAATCTGCGTCCATTCCGCCTGATTTTCGCGGCCGTATATTCTTCCCGAGTAATTTTTTGTCTCAATGACGAATACGCCGTTGGCGTTTATCGCGATATGGTCTATCTGGTGCGTCATCCCGTGCTTGTCACGCAAAATTATGTCGTTTATAAGGTAAAACTTTCCCTGATTTGTGTGTTCTATTGTATAAATTACTTCTTCTTCGCCCCGCTTGCCCTTAGCTTCGGGCGTATTATGCAAACGCCGTAATACGGTTATCCCGATTACGGCAAGCAAAACTATAACAAGAGCTATAATTAAAATTATCATAAAACTCAACAATTACTTTGCAAGCAGAGTAAGAATGGCTTTTACGGTGTGCAACCTGTTTTCGCCCTGGTCGTATACGGCGGATTTTTTTCCGTCTATCACGTCAGAGGTAACTTCAAGTCCCCTTGTAGCGGGCAGGGGATGCATAAACAACGCGCTGTGCTTTGCGTAAGACATCAGCCCCGCGTCTACCCTGTAGGGGGCGAGGTCGTTTTTCTCTGCTTCGGGGATTACCGAATGGTAGCGGTAGGCGCTTGTATAAACTATATCGGCGTCCCTTACGGCCAGAACGGGGTTGTCGGTAAAGTAAATTTTGCCAAGCTGTTCGGCGGCCTCAATGTTTTCCCGTTTGAGCCCGTAGCCCGAGGGCATCGCGATGGATACGTCCATTCCGCATTTTACGGCGCCTATCATAAACGAGGATACCGTGCTCGTTCCTTTGCCTACGATGGCAAGCTTTACGCCGTTTAAAGCGCCCGTCTTTTCCCAGATGGTGTAAAGGTCGCAGAGGGCCTGTATAGGAACGCATTCCTCGTTGTGAGAGTTTATAATAGGCATCTGAGAGATAGAGGTAAACTCTTTAAGCATCTTTTTGTCTATGCCGCGGGTGATAAGGGCGCTTACGCCGTAGCGGGATATAACGTTTACGGTATCGCGGATATTTTCGCCCGCCTTCATATCGTCTACGCTGTACGGAAGGTCTACACACGTTCCGCCAAGCTGGTTCGTGCCGATTTCTATCGCCGAACGCGTCCTTATAGAAGTGTCGGCGAACATAAGGGCTACGGTGGTGCCGCGGAGGATGTGAGTTTCTTCGTGAGCTTCAAATTTACGCTTCATCGCCTTTATGGCGTATAATATTTCAAAAATTTCCTCCGAGCTGTAGTCGGTAAGCCCGATAAGGTGTTTCTGTTTAAGTACATAAGAGGGAGAGTAACGATTAATATCCATAGCAATTTCCTTAAAATATTTTCTATAAACAATATAACACAATAAATTATTTTTTTCAACCGTTTAACCGCGATATTTTTATCCGGCCCCTATAAGGGCAGGAGGGCACAATCTTGCCTTCCCTTTGAGGGGAAGGCTTTATCCCTGCCTCTTAGAAAATTTGCAGCCGCAATAATTCTGGCGGTAAAGGTTGTATTCTTTGGCAAGCCGTATGCTTTCAAGGTAGCCGTTTCGCTTTTTAAAATCGCTGTGCAGCCACTTTACGTCCGTAATTTTTTCAACGTCCTCGCCTATCAGATTTATTTTTTCCGAGTTTTTAAGCGGGCTTACGGTAAGGGTGGTGGCAAAATATTCGTAGCCAAGTTCTTTCGCCGTTTCGGCTGTCTTTTGTATTCTCAAATGGTAACAGACCTCGCACCTTTTGCCGCCCTCTTTTTCCAATTCAAGGCCACATATGGCCGAATTAAAGGCGTCTTCGTCGTGGTCGCAGTCCAAAAAATCGGCCCAGCCCGTCTCTTTTAAAAAGCGTATCTGTTCGGCCTTGCGTACCTCGTATTCGCCGCTTTCTATGTTAGGGTTGTAGTAAAAAATCGTGATGTCAAAGCTGTCTTTCAGCCTTTCAAGGCAGGC
The DNA here is from genome assembly GCA_021205485.1 of Clostridia bacterium. Lineage (GTDB taxonomy): Bacteria > Bacillota > Clostridia > Christensenellales > Borkfalkiaceae > Coproplasma. The sequence goes on from JAJPXK010000165.1 coordinate 7,557, forward strand.
GGAAGAGCACGGCGCGCAGCAACTGTGCAACAAAAGTTTTCGTCTTTCGCCGCAAAGCCCGGCAATCTCGCCCTGCATAATTTTGTCGTAATCGGGTCTGTTCATAACTAAATTATAATATCATTCGCCGCAAATTTCAAGCAAATAACGGCTCAGTTGCTTATAATAACGCTTGCTTTGCAACTTTTTTTGTGTTATTATATAAGCGGTTGCCGCATACAAATGATATAGCGGTATCTGTCAATAGCTTTGACGGAGGTCAATTAAGTAAATGGCAAATCTCAGATTGACGGGTGTCAGCAAAATTTACCCCTCGGGTAAAATGGCTCTGTACAACGTAAGTTTTTCCTCGTCTGAAGGCGAGTTTATAGCGATAACGGGCGGTGCTTCGTGCGGCAAATCAACGCTTCTGCGTATTATAGCGGGTCTTGAGGAGTGTTCCGCCGGCGATATATTTATAGGCGACAAAAAGGTCAACGACGTAGACCCTAAAGACCGCGACGTAGCTATGATTTTCCAGAGCAACACTCTGTACCCTACGCTCACATTGTTTGACAATATAGCGTTCGGCCTTAAAATGCGTAACGTTCCCGCCGCGGTAATAGAACAGAGGGTAAAGACGGTGGCCGAAATTTTAGGCCTCACCGACGTTCTGTACCGCAAGCCTAAAACGGTTACGGCGGCTCAGCGCCAGCTCGCCACTTACGGCAGGGCGATAGCCAGGGAGCCGAAACTGTACTTATTGGACGAGCCTATAAATGGCCTTGACCCTAACCTTCGCACGTATATGAAAAATGTGCTCGTAAACCTTCAGGTAAGGATGAAGGGCACTTTCCTTTACGCCACAAAAAACATCGCCGACGCTATGAGCATGGCCAGCCGCATTGTTGTTTTAAAGGACGGTTTTGTCCAGCAGATAGACACTCCGTCTAACCTTTACGATTACCCCGCCAACGCCTACGTAGGCTTTTTTGTAGGCAATCCTACAATGAACCTTTTGCAAAATGTAGCGGTGGTAAGGGAAGAAGACGGCGTTTACGCTGTTTTTGACGACTTAAAGCTTAAACTTTCTGACAAAACAGTCTCCAGATGGAGCAATATAGATGAGTATATCGGCACCGATAAAAAGGTAATTTTAGGCATCCGCCCCGAAGATATAACGCCCGACGGCGAAGGCAGCCAGATAGAAGGCGTTGTCTGCGGCACCGACGATATCGACGGCGTAAAGCTCGCCGAGCTTGATATATCCAAAAACCACAGTCTTACCGTGTTTATGGAAGGCGGCGTAAAGGGCGATAAGCACGGCGCTCTGATAAATACCGAAAGACTGTACGTGTTTGACGGCGAAACGCAGCTTACGCTTCTCTCCCGCGACGAAGGGTACGTCAAGGACGCCAAAAATTCCGAGGCCGACTTCAAACCCCTCACCAAGGCCGAAACAGAGGATAAAATAATCCAATACACGCCCGTCGCCGAAAAACCTGCAAAAAAGAAACATTGACAAGGCGTAAACAGGCCTCCGCAAACGCGGGGGCTTAATTTATAAAAGGAATATTTTTACAATTTCTACGCAAACTTTATAATAGTACGTTCCTGCCATCTTTACGTCACTGCGAGCGGAGTGCGTTAGCCTTTCCCCTTGTCATCCTGAGCGAGCGGAGCGAGTCGAAGGACCCCCTCACAAGGGGAAAAAGCGGTCGGAATGAGATTCTTCGGCTAACGCTCAGAATGACAGAGTAGCTGTCGCATTGCACTCCTTGCCTTCTCCTTGAGGCAAACACAACCAAACCAACAAAACATTGTAAATTTATGTTAGATACTATATTAGACGCATTTTTAGATACGTTAAAAGTTTTCCCGTTTTTGCTTATAATCTATATTTTGATAGAGGTTTTAGAGCATAAAACGTCGTTCACAAGGGACAGGGAAAGGCTTCAGGGCAACCTCGCTCCCCTTGTAGGTGCGGCTACGGGATTAATACCGCAGTGCGGATTTTCGGTAATGGCCGCAAAGCTGTACGACAGCGGCCTCATCCGAACGGGCACCATCCTCGCCGTGTTCCTTGCAACCAGCGACGAGGCTTTTATAATACTGCTCTCCGACGGGGCGGCGTCCGCCCTTCTGCCGCTTATCGCCGTAAAACTTGTAGTGGCGGTGGCGGTAGGCTACGGCGCCAACCTCATTCTGCCTAAAGAGAAGGTGGCGGTAACGCCCTTAAACGGCTCTGAGTTTGACACCTATTCCTGCGGCAGGGAACACGAGGGCAAGTCAGATTTACACGTCTACTTTATAGACCCTCTCATTCATTCCCTTAAAATAGCCTTTTATATTCTGATTATCAACCTTATTTTCGGCTGTATAATACAGGCGGTAGGCGAAGAACAGATTTCTCAGCTTATCATAGGCGGAATGTACTTCCAGCCGTTTATCTCCGCCGCCGTAGGCCTTATACCAAATTGCGCCGCCAGCGTAATTATTACCGAAACGTATATAAACGGCTATATGACTTTCGGAAGCTGCGTCGCAGGCCTGTGCGCCAACGCCGGCTTAGGCTTTGTGGTTCTGTTTAAAAACAAGGCGAAATTAAAACGCAATATTATATTGTTTGTTTCTATCTATCTTATAAGCGTAGTGGTAGGCGTGGTTATAAACTGCATAGCAAGCCTCGCCGGCCTGCTTTAATTTTATTGCAAAATGTAGTAATTACCCTTGCCTTCCCCTTGTCATCCTGCGTGAGGGCGATAGCCCGAAACTTTGCACACCGCATTTTAGGCTCCCTTATTAGGGGAGCTGTCAACGCAGTTGACTGAGGAGTTTACAGATTATATGGTGCAAAACGAGCGGAGCGAGTCGAAGGATCTCGCGAGAACTCGCGACCAGATGCCAGGATTAAGGTATTCCAAAAAACTTTAAATGTCAATACTTTTTTGTTTGACATAACGGCGCATATTTGATAAAATATAAAAGCTTGCAAAGCAAATAAATCGCGTAAGGCGAAGGCGGGTGAAAACAAAGTGGCAACAACAATCAAAGTCGGCGAAAACGAATCGACAGAAAGCGCGTTGAGAAGATTTAAAAGAAAATGCTCCCGCGACGGTATAATCGGCGATTTACGCAAGAAAGAATTTTACGAATCGCCTGCAGTTAAAAGACGCAAAAAGTCCGAAGCTGCCCGCAAACGCAATAAAAATTAAAAAAAGTTAAAAGGTCTGACGGAATTTTTTCCGTCGGGCCTTTTTCTTAAAAAAATAAGTCGTAATACGGCGAAAATATAGGAGTTATTATGGATTCTATCAAGAAGATTGCCCGTCAGGCAAAACTACGAATGAAAAATAACTTCTGGCAAGACTGCAAGCAAAATTTGCAGCAGGGCGAAGAACAGGCTAAAACATTAGGCCTCAACGAACGAAAGGTAAAAAGCTATTTAGGCGGCAAGGTACAAAGCGAGATAAAGGGGCAGACGCCGGACGAATTTTACCTAAAAGTTAAGGCGTTGTTAGACGCCGAAGGGGAAGTTTCTGACGCCTTAGGCCGACTCACCGACAAAGCGTATTACGACACGTTAAGTTACGAAGAAAAGCAGAGGTATACAATGAATTTATCGGCAAAGTACCTCGCCGCTTTAGAACAATACCGCCGCGAAAAATCCCTCTCCGCCATGAAGTAAAGTTTGCTCTGTCGTCCTGAGCGTAGTCGAAGGACCTCGCGAGAACTCGCGACCAGAAGCCCCTTGCCTTCCCCTTGAGGGTAGCGTAGCATACACAGTAGAAGGTGTCGGCGAAGCCGACGGATGAGGTGGAAATAATCCGACCACATAAAAGCGGTGGAGCAGCATAATAATCAGAAACACCTCATTCACCGCAAGCGGATCTCCGTCTCAAAAGCGGTAAGGACAACCGCTTTTTCGGTCACCGCAAACGCTTTGCACTATGCGTTTGCTCATCTCGGTACGCACAAACAGTGTACTACACTGTTTTTAGAACTGCGTACCTCGTCCCTCAAGGGGAAGGCCCCCTGTCGTCCTGAGCGGCGGGTGAAGGCAAAGGCGGGCAGTTATTACTGTCCGCCTTTGGTTTTGTGTGTTTTCGGTTATTGAATTTTTATGAATCAATAATCGATATTAATCGT
>JAJPXK010000165.1:11784-13083 GCA_021205485.1 Clostridia bacterium
TTTTGTGTGTTTTCGGTTATTGAATTTTTATGAATCAATAATCGATATTAATCGTTGCATTTGTGCAAAGTGTTTTGTTATCACTTGCAAAGCCTTCATATGTCTGTAATGTAAAGCCTCTGTCACCATTGCCGCTGTTTTTATGGAATCAGTTTTAAGTACTTATATAACTTGATAATTCTGTGTAAACAGTTATGCTGTTAAAAGTGTAGGTTACTCTTACATAAGTATGTATATATTCTTTTGAGTTATCTGTACTTGCTGTTGCAGAGGTGGTATTGGTTGTGGTATAAGAGTTGTACGTATTATCTGTGACTATTTCGCTACTATCAAGATAAAGGTCTTCTGTGCCATTTTTAGGACAGTATGCATAATAAACTTTTACAGATGCATTACTTGCAAATGCCCCTGAAAGTACGCCTCCAGTAATAGTTGTTTCTACATTATATGTATATCTTGACGAAAACAAACCAGTACTTTGTTTAGTATATCCTGTTTTAGTGGTAGTTACCGACAGGTTGCTCATCCAAAGGGCTTCTATAACAAGCGAACCATCTTTAGATAACGAAGATATTGAAGTTACCTGTGTCCATGTGCTGTCATTATTAACCCACCAGCCATAGAATGTGCTGCCGCTTAATGTAAGCACATTGCCATCAAATGCATTGCTGTCTTCAGAGTTAGTAACAAGTTCAGCATTGCTGTCGCTGCTAACGCCCCAGATTGCGTAGTAAGTTACGTCGCTGTTATCTTCATCAAACGCATCGGTAAGTTTAACCTGAACAAACTCAAAGCTTGAACCGTTTGCGGAAATCTTGCTGTCATTGTCAACATTCGTAGCCCAGCCGAGGAAGTAATAGTTGCTTGCCGTTGTTGTCAGGCTGCTTAAAATGTAGTTGTCGTCACCGTCCTGTTCCCCCGTAGACAGCGCCGCCGTCCTTGTAAGGGTGTAGGTGTTGGCAATAGTATTTTGCTCGCCATCTTTAACAGCGGTAAGCCCCGTCAAGCCGCTGCCAAGGTTTGTATACTCAGCCGCAACCGAGGTGTAAATGGTAATGGTCGGGTCGGTTGCAACGGTCGTCCAGACAAACGCCAGCGTGTCGGCGGTCGTCATAGTAAGGTCAGAGGAGTACTTGGTCACATTGTCGTTTGTAATAGTGTCTGCGGTGTTGCTGTCGCTGCCGTAGGCTATACTCGAAAGTTTGTAATTGCCCGAAGTTTCTTCCGCCGTAACGCTTGAGCTTGCCGCCACAAACAAATTGGTTACGCTTTCGCTGCTTACCGTGTAGGTGAAGTATT
>JAJPXK010000171.1 GCA_021205485.1 Clostridia bacterium
CGAGCTTGAATGGCATATACCGGCCTATCCGACAGATAATTGCATAGACACGACAGGCGCCGGCGACTGCTTTGCGGCCGGGTTCCTCTGGGCGCTCTCTGAAAATTGGCCTGTTCCCGATTGCGGCTGTTTTGCAAACGCCGTCGCCTCATGCGCCATCGAAAAAATCGGCGCCACCGATGGAGTACAGTCATTAGACGAAGCGACTTCGCGCTTTCAAGTCGTAAAAAATCTTTTAAAATCAGTAAATTGAATATAATAAATCCTCCTTTCAAAAAAGAATCCGTCGTTTGGCGGATTCTTTTTCAGGATAATTTACTGTTTTTGAAACAAATTTATACGGCATTGTATTTTTTATATTTGCGTAAAGCAATCGCCGCAGCGCCTTTCAACGCCGCATAATAGCCGAGATTAGTTTGTTCGATAGGAACATTTCTGGCAAATTCAACGGCGCATATTTCAATTTGATGACGTATTTCAGGCAATAGCAAATCAAGAGATTGCGATACGCCTCCGCCGACGAAAATACGCGGAGGATTTATAACATTCAAACCGACCGCCATAGAACGGCCGATGTATTTTCCGGCCTCACGAAAGACTTCAAGGCTTGTCGGCTCGTTTTCGCGAGCAAGCAAAGACGCGCCGTAAGCGTTGACGGGGTATCCCTTATCTTTAAAAAGTTTCGCGTATTGAGGATTTTCGTTTGCGAGCTGCAAAACTCTGCGGCCTATGGCCGCCCCGCTGGCGTGAGCTTCACAACACCCTTGCTGTCCGCACGGACAGGGGCGGGGATTTTCATACTCAACTTTAACGTGGCCAAGTTCACCGGAAACGCCGTTCGCGCCAGGCATATTTTCACCGTTCATGATAATGGCGGCCCCTATGCCGTTGGATATATTGTACCATAAAAAGTCCTGAATCCCCGTAACATCCGCTTCTGCGATGGCGCTGGCGTTCACGTCGCAGTCGGTGGCGATAATATCAAACCCGGTACGACTGCGGTATTCCGCTATCATATCCAGATTGCGCCACCCCGTTGCGGGGGCAAGCAACAAAATTTGCTCGTTTCGCACCATGCCCGGAGGAACGACGCCGAGAGCGGATATATCCTGAAAGGAAATGCTCAGCTTTTCTGAGCATTGATGCAACATTGCGACCGTACGATCAAAGTGTTTGCGCCAATCTTTTTCATGCCCTTCGAAGCGTTCCATCGTAAGTATATCAAATTTTTCGTTTAAAATGGCAACGATTGTTTTGCTGCCGCCCATATCAATTGCGCCAATATACATAATTTCACCTTAAAAAATATTCCGCTGGTCAGACGTAATCCAGTCCGCTACGGTTTTTGGATCATTTTCCTTGATTACCAGGTCGCTTAGTTCTGCTTCATTCACAATATTCTTTGTCGTCAGGATATAGGCGTTAGGGTGGTTGCGCAAAAGAGTCGCAGGCAACCCCGCGGTCATAGGACCGTTAAACATCCTGTTCAATATATTCGCTTTTTGTATATCAAATATCGGAAGCAAAAGAATTGCGGCCGACATAGCGGTGCCAAGTCCGATTGTAACTATCGATTTTGAAGGTTGATGCGGATCTATGTATTTTTTGCTATGTTCTCCGACTTCGATAATCCGAGGCCCGTCATCTATAATTTCTTCTATGTCTGTATAGGTACCTACTTCATAGGCGAGAATTTCCCCTACGGGAGATATGGAAACAGCGTGAACGCATGGAGGGAAATCGCGCAGCAATCTCTGCGTCTGCAAAAGCGGATCGCATTCGGCATAAATTCCGCTTAATAAATGCAGTTGGCTGTTGAGGGGACCCTTGTTCATCTCTCGCAAAGGGTCAATCAGTTTCTGATATATATGTTTTGTTCTGCTTGTATCGTGCTGCGACCATACGCCGAAGGTTTCTGTATCCGAAACAATATACGCCTCTCCAAACGGACAGCCTTCGTATTCGTTTGCAATGCGCAGCATCGCTCTGAAAATAGCCGAAGCGCTCCGTCCTGTCGGAAGAATCACGGACGATTCGGGATTTTTTTGCGCCATGTTAAAATATACGCGCGCGGCGCATTCGGCCGCAGCTCTATCCGTATCGAAAGCGACAATTCCTTTTGACCAAAGCTTATTTTTCGTTTTTTTGAGCGACGGCGTTTCGTCGGCCGCGGCGGAGTTTTGTTCGCTGAATTCTGCTGAAGAAGCGTCGAGCGACGCTAAATCTTCTACAAGTTTTTCCAGTGTGGTGTCGCGGGCGTCCAACCAATCAAACCATTGCGTTGATGTCAGAAAATAACTTAAATTGTTTGGCTCAACGCGTTCGATGCGCACCCAGAATACAGACTTTTTATATTTATCGGCCAAAGATAATTCCCGCTTGACCTGGATGCTGGAATCGGCTTGCGCGCAAAATAACAGAACAAGCGCTTTGCAATTTTTAATTGCGTCGTGGATGGCGTCGTCCCATTGCTGGCCCGCCCGGATATCTTTCGGGGCGTACCATGTTTCAATCCCGTTTTTTTCCAGATATTTGGAAAGATGCGCTACAAGTTCTATTTTGCTTGAATGGTAACTGATAAAGACTTTTTTACTCATGTTCCCTTCCCTATCATAAGAATAGTTTTATCGTGCAAAAGATGTCTCAACATTTTGTGATATGTTTATTATATCACATATTTCAAAAAAAGCAATACTTTTCTTGAATAGACGCATTCCGAAATGTTTTGATGAGAATAGTATTCTTCTGTTGCCTAAATTAAAGATTTCAACATGGACGAAAGCTGATAGTAGTTTTCTGCGATATGTTCAGGCGGAAGGAATTCTGACAGTCGTTCGCGTTTATACGGAGAATGAGCGATTCCTAAAAAGGCGCACCCCGCATTTTTAGCGCACAAATAATCTGTGGAGGCGTCGCCTATAAAGACAATATCCTCAAGGCGGCAGCCGAGCCGCCCCGCGACCGTTACAAGCGGCCAGATATTCGGCTTCATCCGTTCAGGGGCCGAGCCAACCCTTCCGACGATAGAGACATTGATATCAGAATAACGCTCTGAAAGGAAAATTTTTACACATTCTTCGGAATTATTGGTAGCTATCCCTACGTTATAATTTTTACAGAGCAGAGGAAAAATCTCGTCTATGCCGCATATAGGCTCACACGTCTTTACGGCCTCTGTTTCGGCCTCGGTTAAAATTTTGTGAGCTTTGGTATAAGCGATTATTTTTTCATCGCCGCTATCAACCTGTTTTGAGATTTCTGAAAAGACATCAAAAGGATCGAGCCCCTTATCTAAGGATATACCGAATTTTTCCATTTCGGACGCCAATCGTTCAGTTATTTTGGAAAGATTATAACGGGCGAACAATTTTACCATTGTGCCATCAAAATCAAGAACGAGATTTGTTGACTTACCATTCATATTGCGGATACTTTTTTAATAGTTGATTATTTTATCATTATTATATACAAATCCTGATTTAAAGTCAATGTTCTGATTTTAATTTTTTGCCGCATTGAGGAATGCAGACCGAAAGACAATCCACCCGTATGCGGGAAGGAAAATCCACGCCAATATTTTAGTAAACAATGACGTTCAGGTATTCGGTGTGGTCGCCGTAGGTGAATACAAGGCGGTATGTTCCCGCTGCGGCTGAGCCGCTTATAGTCCAGCTATACCCCTGCCCCGTCGTACTCGCGGCAACGTCGCCGCTGTTCGTAAACAGGCTATCCAAAGTCACAGCCTCATACTCTCCGCCGCCATTCTTCTTCATAAGGGCAACTTCTACGCCTTCGCTGTTGTTCGTATCGCTGCAGGCGGTTTTTACGGTAAAATCAAGGGTCTCCCCCGCGGCAAGCACCTGCGAGTTAACAGTACTGCCCGTTGTCGCGGTAACGCTCAATGCGTACGTAAGATTTTCCGCTATCGTATACGACGCCGTTACGCTGCCGCTGTTCCATATGCTGCTCCAATTAATATAATTATAATAGCTTGCGTCGGGGGCCGAATACAGCGTAACCTTAAACGTGGCCGTATTCCCCGCAATGCTCATCAATGAATACAGTTCGTTGATAATATATATCGTATGCGTTCCGCTCGTCTGTACGGGTATAATAACGTAAGTTCCGCTCGCCGCTATCGTATAATATTCGCCGTTGTTTTCGTACTTAAACAACATTCCTACGGGGAAGCTCACAGCTTCATTATTGACAATCAGCTCAATTTTTATGGCGTACTCGTTTTCGGCAAGGCGGGTGTTTACGTTTGAATCATCCTCTGTAATTTTCACGTTAAGAACCGCCGTATCCAGGTCGTAGTAAGTGCCATTTGCAAACTCAGCTTCAAGAGTATAGCCGTCTCCGCTCGTTATAGTATATTCGGTAGGCTTAGGTACGGTACGCGAATATGAAGTTACGCCTTCTTTCGTAGAGGTTTGCACGAAATCCATCATATCAATGGCGTGCGAGTCGTTCGTTTCCTTATACAGATGCTGCAGTTGCACGCGGAAGCCGCCTGTTTCAGAAGTCGCCTCTTCAAAATCGAATATAAATATCAAGTTTTCTGTAACCTGCGAGTTGGCGTTGCCGCTGCCTGAATAAATCGCCTTATACGCCGGCGTAGTTGTAAGGTCGCCTATCGTTGTTGTACTGCTGCCCATAACATAAAAGCTGTCAAGGTTTATATATGTTGTGTCGGCGGAACAAATATAGTAATAATACACGGGGTTATTCGCATTGGTGAGGTCTATCATTGTGATTTTAGTGCCCGCAAGTATTTTAGACTCATACGTCGTGGTAGACTGGTCATTCATCGTCACCTTTACATTGTCAGTCGCGTCGTTATAAGAAGTATAATAGTAATAAACGCCGTTGTCGTCTTTATACACTATAAAAGTTCCTACGCCCGTTTGCGGCTCCGCTCCGCCGTTGAATGTAAGCGTGGCCGTTATGCCCGCGCACGTTCCCGTTGTGGCGTTTATCGTCAGATAATTGCCGTCGGCGTCGGTATAATACTCAAATTCCTCTGTGCTTAAAGCCCATGTCATAGGTGTGGAAGCCGTGGAAGTAAACGCCGCGGGAATATACTTTGTCTGGTACTGAACCGAGAATGACGAGCCCTCTGTAATAGTTATCGTATCGCTGCTTGTGTTTATGCCTGCGTAGTTTTTGCCCGTAGTCTTGTAAATGGTCTGCGTAGGAACAAGACGCACTATATTCGCCGTGCCGCTTACAACAAGCTGGCTGGTTCCGTCAGATACGGCGTTGCCTATGACGGTACCATTCTGTTCATAAATATATATTGTAACTTTAAACGACATTTCTTTCAGCTCGGTGGTAACCTCTGACGATTTATGAAGAACAAAAGAAATCGTGTCGTACCCGTCTGTAACAGTAATACCGTCTGGCGTAAGTATATTATCATCTAAGTCTGTCGAGCCATTGCCTGCGAGGCCATAGCAAGTGGTTGAAGCGTCTACATAAATTCCCCAGCCCGTCGCATCGTAATACAGGAAGCCGAGGCTTGTAGAGCCTATCATTACCTCTATAGAAATCTGCTGCCCCGTCAGCCCGGTATTCGCCTGCACAAGTTCATATGTAGCGTTGTTGCCCGTCACCGCTTCGGCAAGTTTGCCTGCCGTATCTACGTCGACATCGTGCAAAACGTAATATCTTGTGGCGGTGTGCTTAGGAACGGTGCCGCTGTCGTCGTAATCGGTTACCGAGGTGCCTATATAGCCCGTAACTTCAAGCGAATAGCTTATAGTTGTGCCCTGTATATACCAATAGTAATAGGTATACGTATTGCCCGACGTATAGCCGCCTACGTCGTCCACTACGGCCATGTAATTCATTACATAATAGGTTGCACTGCTGTCGTAAGTATCGGCCTTTGTGTATATATAACCGTTATTTCCGTCATCAGCCCTTGTATAATAAATACCTTTTGCAAATTCTTCTGCAGTTGATATTGTGCCGACTTCGGTATAAGATTCTGAGTAGCCTGTAATACATATAAAGTCGCCGTTGCTGTTTGCAATATCGGCGTATACAAAGCCGCCGCCTTCGCCTTCCACCGCGTATAATAGCGAAAGGGTAAACAGCCCTGTCACCGCGCCGTAGCCGCCGTTTGTTGTTCTCAGCTCAAGCGAAAGTCCGTTGGCTACGCATACGGTATTTGTGTAATAGCCGTTAAATTCCTCGCCATTAATAGCGCATGTGATATATGTACTTGTTTCCGTAGGATCTGTAGAATCCAAAGCGTTAATTAAAGCGCCCGAATTATAACTGTTGGTACCGTTATATCCGCCGTTTATAAACGTTCTTGAATTATACACGTCGCTTGAAAGATTTTCCAGATAGTTTACAATGCTGTCAAGCTTTATTGTACTGCCGTTGGTAAGGCTTAGCGTTGTAATACGGTTTATGGAATAGACCGTGCTGTCGCCCTCGGCTACAAGGTCCACAGCGCCTAGCAATACCACCTGCGAGTTGCTTAACGTGGCGATATCCGCTCGCTGCAGCGAGTAGAATGTTTTAAGATTGCCGCTTGTTCTGCTGCCCTTGGTAAGGTTGGTTATAACAATAGTCCTTGTACCGGTTACAAGGCAAAGGTTGCCGTCGCCGTACACGCCGCCTTTTACAAAGTAAATTGTGGCGCCCGTACTTTGCCCCGTTATGTTAACGTAAACGTTGCCTACCGTTGTGGCGACGCTCGCGTTGGTGTTGGCGCTGTTGCCGCGTTCGCCGCCGCCGAATACGCTTCCGTCAAGCGCTATATAAGAGCTGTACTCCGACGATATATTTACCGTCGCCGCGGTGGCGTCAGCCGTGTACACCCTGCTCTGCGAGCCTCCGCCGAACACATTGCCCTCTATATATACATAGTCATAGCTATCATCGCCGCCTATATTCACCGCTGTTTCGCCGAACACCGTGCCCATATAGATATTATAGGTGACGCCCGTCGCGGGCACGCCGTAGCCGCCTCCGTATACGCTGCCCTTTATATGGCCGCTTTTTACCGTAACCGTAGTCGTTGCGGCGGTAGATATGGTCGCCGTATTGGTGCTTGTATTTATATCGCCTTCGCCTACCGTGCCGAGGTTTCCGCCGCCGTACACGCTACCCTTTATTACGCTGTCATAGCCCGATGTTTCTTCTATAAGGGTTTCAATTTCGCCCGAAGTCAGGCTGTTTACCGAAACAGCGCTTTCTGTAGCGGTAAATTGGTATGATAAGTCTATAGTAACGGCCGTGCTTTGCGTGACGCATGATTCTTCGCCGTAGCCCGCGCCGTAAACGCCGCCGTTTATTGTTGTTGTATTGGCGGCAGTATCTGATATAGAAACGGCCGCAGAGCCGTAAATATCGCCGTTGTAGCCGCCTCCGTATACCGAGGCCATCTCGCCGCCCGTAACAGCGACATTTGTTGAGCTTGCCGAGGACGCCGAGCCTACGTCGCCGTCGTAACCTCCGCCGTACACGCTGCCCGTTATCACGCCAGACGAAACGGCGACCGAAGTATTTCCCGCAATATTGCCCGCGTAACCGCCGCCGTACACGCTTTCGCTCACAGTGCCGCCCGTAACAGCAACTGTAGTTGAACCAGTGACGCCGCCTTCGTACCCGCCGCCGAATACGCTGCCCGAGATTGTTCCGTTTACCGTAACGTCAGTTGAGCCGCCTACGTCGCCAGCGTACCCGCCGCCATATACAGAGGCAGTTTCGCCGCTTACCGTAATCGTGGTGTTTCCCGCAACGTCGCCGTTTTCGCCGCCGCCGAATACCGATATATCGTCTGTACCCGTCTCCGTACCGTCTGTAACCGAAACGGTGGTATCGCCCGTAACATCGCCCTCGTAGCCGCCGCCGTACACCCTGCCGCCTACTGAAGTTGTTGAGCCGCTTACGGCAACCGTTGTATTTCCCGTAACATTGCCGTTGAGGCCGCCGCCGTAGATATTATACGCAACGCTGCCGCCCGAGAGAGTTACGCTCGCGGAATTTGCAACGTCGCCGAGATTTCCGCCGCCGTAGATACTGCCCGTAACGCTGCCGCCCGAGACGGCGACGCCCGTAGTTGTAACGCTCGCAGATGAGCCGTACCCCCCGCCGTAGATATCGCCTATAGTTCCGTTTGATACCGCAACCGTGATTGATGCGCCCGTATACGCCGCCTCATTTCCGCCGCCGTATATGGTAGATATTGTAGTTGTGCCCGCGTCTTGCGAAACGGTTACCTCAATAACGCCGCTTATATCGCCACTTGCGTTGTTTCCGCCGTAGAGGGTAGTTACCGTGGCGTCGGTAACGCTTACGCTTATTTTGCCCGTTACATCCGCCTCGTTACAGCCGCCGTAGAGGGTATCTATACTGCCGCCCGATACGCTCAAAGTAATATCGCCCGTAACCGCTCCCTGATTGCCGCCTCCGTAAACGGTAGTTACAGTAGAGTTGCCTGTAATATTTACCGTTGTACTGCCGTAAACGGCGCCTAAATCCGTTGCGTTAGCTGAATAGATTTTATTATTTGTCGTATCAATGCCGCTTGATTGCAGAGAGTCATCGCTGCTCCAGGTAAAGGTGCCAAGCACGGTAAGGTCAGAAAGTTTATTATAGCCTTGCGAAATAGTTACCGAAGTAGGTATATAGTTTGAATTATAAGATTCGACCGTATAAGTCCAGGCATTGCCGTCTCCGCTTTTATATACCGTTACAGTATCAGGCGTAGTCGCGCCGTCGCCGCCGCCATATACAGTACCGTTTACCGTACTGTCCACAATATTGACTATGGTATCGCCAAGCACTTTGGCGATAGAGCCGCCGCCGTACACGTCGCCATATACCAAACTGCCGTCCGTTATATTTATTTCAACATTTTCTACCGTGGCGAGCGACAGGTAGGCGTAAAAGTCGTATCTTCGGAACGCCACTGACGAAGCTGAAGCCGTTGTCCAGGTTAAATATTTGTACGAACCTATAAGTATATAGCCCGTGGATGAATCATATACGGGGAAAGTAGGCTCCGTTGTCCAGCCAGTTGGATAATAATAGCTGTTTTCCTCGATCTCCTTTTGCGTAATAGTATGAGATTCTAATGACGATGAAATAGTTATAGTTTGGCTTTGCCCCATTCCGCTGCCGTAAACCGAGCCGCTGCCGTTTAAGCCTACAGTCGTGCCAGACAGATTTATTGTAACGTCGCCGCCCGTGCCTATATCGCTGGCAGTTATTCCCGTCAAATCTGTAGTATTTGCAGTTGCACTTGATAACGTACTGTTTGCATAAGTATACTGCGTATATGTGGACGGAATTTCCTCAACATTTGCATACTGTCCGCCGCCATACACGCTGTACGTTATAGCGCAGTCAGTAAGATTAAGCGTAACGTTGCCATACGTTGTCGCAGAATAGTTCTGCCCGCCGCCGTAAACGCTGATTAGATTTGTAGCGCAGGTTGCGTTAAGAATAACATTGCCGAAAAGCCGCGACGTTCGCCCGCCGCCGTACAAATTGGTAATGTAAGGGTTATATTCGTAATCCGTCTTTGATCCGTTGACTACATGCGACGCGCCGTCGCCGTAGACATTTATATAGCGGTCGCCAACGCTTGTAGAATACAAGCTTGCATTTGACCCTGTAATATAACCTATATATCCGCCCGTCACCGTTAAATGCCAATCGCCGTATCTGGTAACGACTACCGATTCGTCGGTAGAAGTACTGCCGCAGGTAATATAATTATTTACGCGCGCCAGGCGGCCTATGTACCAATATCTGTCAATATCCTCACTATCAGCAGACCAAAGTATCTCCATACTGGTGATTGTACCGCCGTTTAATACGATATATTGATGGTTTGAAGTTCTGAAAACATAAAAAGCTGAATCGGAAGAATCTAAATAAACAGTATTGCCGCTTTCGGTGTAAACGTTATACCGCGCCGTTGTTTCAAAATAATGCAAATCGGTATCGCCAGAAGGATAAAAAAGCTGAAATTCTGTAGTTGTTGTCGCGGTGCCAAGAGCGCCCGTTTTCATTTTTCTGAAAAGGATATTGTCAAACCTGAAATTACCGTAGGCGTAATTATAAGAACCGTGCCCCTTGTAGTAATAACTGTACTTTGTTCCCTTTGTTGTTAAGCTGTTTGTAACTGTTATGCCGCTGCCGTCAGCGTAGCTGCTTGTGGCCTGCAGGCTTTTATATGTCGCGCTTACATATTCCTGATTGGCGGATACGCCATTATTTGTAGAGGAAGTACTGGTAGCGCTATAACCGTAATAACGATAATAATTGCCCGAAATTGACCTGTTGCTGTCTTTATAGTAGTCCAGATCGCCCGTAAGCATTATTACCGTTGCGTAGGCGTCGTAATCCCTGTGCGGGTCAGACGAAGTACTGCCGCTGCGCAAAGTTGCGTACAACCCGTCTATCGTGGCTTTAGGATGTTCAGGGTCTAAGCCCGTGTTGTCGTCGCTCGCGCCCGTAACGCCTGAGCTGCTTGAAGTGTCAAGGGCGTAATAGCCGTCAGAATCTGTGTCATACACCATAGTCGTGTAAGCGTTCTGAATAAAATAGCATTTGCCCCATAAAGCTTCCAACTCAAGCGTATTGTTTGTTACATAGTCATCAAGGATATCTGGCGTTATAACGTCGCCTGGCTGAAACACGGTTTGTTCGGGAATCTTATCGGTTGCCCCTACAATATGCCAGCCTGTAAAAGAATAGTAATAACTATCGCCTGCTGTGTTTTCAAGCTTAAACGTCTCGCAATCGAGAATGTCACTTGAATTTACCGAAACGGAAATCGCCAATTCGTCAGTACCTGCAGTTTCTCCGTAAATATTAAAATACGTTTCCGGCACAACCAGGCAACCCGAGGCGTTTGTTGTACAATTTTTAGACGTACTGCTAAAAACAGTAGTATTTATAGCCGAGCCTTGACTAAAAGTTAAAGTAACCGATGAATAACTTTCAGAATCGCCTAATATGTTAGTAAAAAAGCTTGAAAAGCACGTTATAAGGCACGCCGCGCACAGCAGCAGCGCCAGCACGCGCATTATAAATTTTTCTGTACCATCGTCATAATTTAACATTTCTATTCCCCTTGGCTTTTTAAGGTTATTGTGATATTAAAGCTTCCCCTCAGGGGGAAGGCTATTGCTGTCATTCTGAGCGTAGCCGAAGAATCTCATTCCGACCGCTTTTGTTCCATCAAGGGGATCCTTCGACTTCACTGCGTTTCGCTCAGGATGACAGGGCGTGTATGGCTCCCCCTATTAGGGGAGGCGATATTGTGATATTAAGGCTTCCCCTTGAGGGGAAGCTGTCCGTTTTAACGGACTGATGAGGTGTTTCAAATAATTATGTTGTTCCACCGCTTTTATATGGTCGGAGTATTTCCACCTCATCTGTCGGCTTTGCCGACACCTTCCCCTTGAGGGGAAGGCTATCATCCCTCGCATTAGACTGACGGCGATATGGTAATGGCCAGCGTATTGTTCGAACCCGTTGACAGTACCGCGCCTACCGTATAAATTATTGAGCTGTCAAGCTTGAAAAATTTGACCGTCACGCTCTCCTCGGCGTCGATAGCCTTTTTGCTTGTCGCCGAAGTATTGCCCGTATCTAAAGTGAAATACGCATTTGTATTGTCAAATTGCAATGTGGACGCAGATGACCAGTTTATGGTCACTTCCCCGATTGCAAAGGCGATGTCGCTTTTTATCAAAAGCTCTACATAGGCCGAGGTTGAGGTGTTGGTGCCGCTCGTAAGTTCGCAGCCCGCGTCGGTAGAAGCAGTTACCAGATTAAAATTAAGCGTAAGCGTCTTTGTGTACGGCGAAGTTGACTTAATTGTGACGGTTATCGTCTCCGCATTACTGTAAGTACCGATTGAAAGAGTATACGCCGCGCTGCTCTGCGTACCGTTTTTCACAAGCGTAAACGAATCGCCGCTTGTTATGGCGCCGTTGCTATCCGTTATTCCTACATCTTTCGCGCCGCCGCTTGTAAGGCTGCTTGCATAGGAAACGGTGTAAGTTATATCGCTGTTTGTTATCCTTAAACTGTCAAAGTAGTTGCACACATAAAATGTGATATCCTGCGTTTCTGTTCCGCCGAAGACGTTGATATCCTTTGTTGAGGAAGTTTCGTCTACCGAATCGCCGAGGATATCCACCGTAAAGTAAAAATCGTCAAGCGAAATCTGGTTATCGGAGTAACTGTCGCGGCTGGCGTAGCGGGCGTAAACGTAGCCGCACACCGCGGCGGCGAGCAGGGCGAACGCCAGCAAAACGGCGACGCACGCAAATAATTTACGCTTCGGATTATTGAGTTTGTTATTCGTAGAATTGCTCATCTGTTTTTCGCCGCCCCCGTTATTCCGATGCCTGAGTGAAATCTACCGTTACGCTTACCCTGTCAATTTCGCGGTAGAGCGAATTGTATTCGACGCCGTCCGGAAAATCTATTGAAATTGTGACCGTCGCGCTTTTATTTGACGAGGTGTCAAGCGCCGTTGAAGAATCAAGCGAAACCGATTGCACGCTTAAATAATTAGCAGAGTTTGTCGCGCTGTCTGCGCCGTGCGAAAGCGTAAGAACAAGCGGAAGGTTGCCCGTCTCGTTGGTGAGGGTCACCGTATAATTTACCGAAATGTCGCTGTCGTTTGTTATCGTCACCTCGCAGGTTTGCGCCGAACCGCCTACGGTAAGGTTGAAGCTTGCGCTGTTTGTAAGAGACGAGCTTACGGAATATTTGCTGATTGTAGCCGTGGCCGTGCCGCCCGACGATGTTGTGTACCTTGCGAGCGCGTACGAAAACAGCGTGAAGGCGACTATGAGAAGCGCCGCGAACACAAATACCAGGTAAAACGAGATGCCGCGTTCTGTTTTTTTGTCTTTATTTTTCATATCGCCCTCCTTTTTTTATTTTTCGTCTGCCGCGAAAATAAACTGAATTTTATATGTTTTCAGCCTGTAAAATATTTTATCGCATAGTCTTTCATTCAACACTTTACTTTAAAATTTACTTTAAATCAATTATTTTTTTTGCATTATATAATAA
>JAJPXK010000157.1 GCA_021205485.1 Clostridia bacterium
ATTCTGGATTTATTAAACACCTTATCGGTCGCTGGAGTTGCTGGAGGAACAATAAAATTATTTTCTAGTTTGTCTGATACCGCTACCAATTTAACGAACGCTTTTAGTGGTATAAAGGGCGTTTTGGGTGGTGTAAGTGGCATATTAGGAAGTGTGAAGGGCATTCTTGACGGGGTAAGAGGCTGTTTTGAGGCTTGGCAAAATAAAATAAAAGCCAATACTCTTTTTAAAATTGCATCGGCTGTTGCTTTGTTAGTTGGTGCAATAGTTGTGCTAACATTTGTTGATGAAGAAAAACTTTCCAGCGCTTTACTTGCTATAACAATGCTATTTGCTGGATTAGTCGGAGCAATGGCCGTACTTTCCAAAATTGGTGGTGGCATTAGAAAATTAAAAGTTGTCTCTGATATTATAACAGCAATGGCAGTTGCAGTTTTAATCCTTGCTTTAGCAATTAAAAGCTTATCAGATTTGGATAATGACGAAATGATAATGGGGGTTTTTGGTGTTGCTGCATTAATAGCAATTTTAGTTGCTGCAGTAAAAGCTATTAGCGTCAATTCAAAAACTGTTATGAAAGGTGCTACACAAATTGTCATATTTGCATTAGCAATAAAAGTGTTAGCTTCAGCTTGTAAGTCTATGGCTAAATTGTCTTGGGGCGAAATGGCTAGAGGTTTAGTCGGTGTTGCCGCATTAATAGCTGCAGTCGCTATATTCCTGAATACAGCGAAATTTAGTAAAAGATGTTTTAGTAATGCTGCTGGTATGCTTATATTAGCGGTTGCTATTAAAATATTAGCGTCAGCTTGCGGAACATTCGCTAAACTTAAATGGGAAGAAATCAAGAAAGGTTTAGTTGGAATCGGTGCATTACTTGCCGAATTAGTTGCCTTCACAAATATTATAAAACCTAATAAGATGATTTCCACAGGTATTGGAATGATTGCCATTGCTGCTGCGGTATGCATATTAGCAAGTGCCATGCATTCAATTGCTAGCCTTTCTTGGGAAGACATGATAAAAGGGCTTTTAGGTATTGCTGGCGGTTTGGCTGCACTAGTCGTAGCTTTACAATTTGTTCCTAAGGGACTAATTAGTAAAGGTATCGGATTAATCGCAGTGGCAACAGCTATGCTGATATTAAGCAGTGCGTTGAATAAACTTGGCAACATGAGCTGGACTTCAATTGCTAAAGGTTTACTATCGCTAGGTGGGGCAATGCTTATTCTTGCGGTTGGCCTTAATGCTATGAAAGGAACCTTATCTGGTTCTGCTGCATTATTGGTCGCCGCTATTGCGATTATGGCTCTTGTGCCCTCATTGGCTTTATTAGGCTCATTAAGTTGGAAAACTATAGGAAAAGGTCTTCTTTTTCTTGCTGCTACGTTTGCTGTTTTAGGCATTGCTGCCTTAGTGTTAACACCTGTAACGCCAACACTCTTAGCTTTGGCGGCAGCATTGTTGTTAGTTGGTGTCGGTACAGCAGCACTCGGTGTAGGTATAATAGCATTATCTGCTGGGTTGACAGCATTTAGTGTATCATTTGTTTCATTATTTGCAGGAATAACATCATCGCTGGCTATTATTCTGGAAGGGCTTTTACAACTTGTAATTTCAGTCGCTTCAATATTGGCGAAAGGTATAATACAATTTGTTACGGTTTTAGGCGAAGGTGCACCAATAATAATGGAAGCAGCAAAAACAATACTTCTTTCGTTATTAAATCTTTTATATGAGGTCGCACCTGAATTAATTTCAACGGTCCTTTATCTTCTTGTCTGTATTTTAGAAACGTTAGTTGAGTATGCACCGCAGATAGTACAAGTGTGTATTGATTTGTTAATAGCCTGTCTTGAGGGGATTTTAAACAACGTCGACAAGATTATAGAGACCGGCATAAATGTCGTTGTAGCTTTTATTGATGGTATCGCCAGTAAACTGCCAGATGTTATACAAGCTGCGTTTAATTTAATAATTAGCTTTATTAATGGTTTGGCCGATGCAATCGACAACAATGCATCAATATTGGTGGATGCAATTTATAAATTAATTAAATCGCTATTAAATGCAATAAAGACATTCTTTAGTGGCGGTGTTGATTTACTAAAAGACATCGGCAAGAACATAATGCAAGGTTTGGTTGATGGCATTAAGGGCATGTTTGATACTGTTAAAGAAGCAGTCACGAGTGTAGGCAATAAAGTTAAGAACTGGTTCTGTGATTTGTTTGGCATTAATTCACCTTCCAAAGTTTTTATGGAATATGGTCAGTATATGGATGAAGGGCTTGCGAATGGCATTGACTCATATGCTGGAGAAGTAGAAGAAGCAACGGAAGGAATGGGTGAAGATGCCATCAATGGAATGCAAAATGCTTTAGAGCAAGTTGCAACTTTAGCAGAGAGTGGCGAGTTTAGTGAACCTACCATAAGACCTGTAATGGATCTGTCAGAAATTCAAAATGGAGCTGGGCAGATAAGTCAATTGATGGATAATCTCAATGGATACAATGTAAACGGGTCAGTAGACATTGCACAAAGGACTTCAAACAGTATGAGTAGTGGCACTGACAGTAGTGAAAGTTCTCTTTTAAGTGGATTAGCGAAGTCAATGCAAAAAATAGCGCAAAACCAGCCGAGCACTTTTGAAAATACATTTAATATTACAGGTGATAATCCTAAGGAGATTGCTGAAGAAGTTTCTCGGATTATTGAAAAGCAAGTACAACGGAGAAATGCATCATGGGGGTAATAATCTATAATGGAAAATCGTCAAAAGATTTTGGCTTAGAAGTATGGCAAGCACCAGAGTATCAAATACCAGAAAGAGATTATGAAACCGTACATATAGAAGGTCGCAGTGGTGATTTAGTAATTGACCGAGGCTCTTTCAAAAATGTAACGAGGTCTTATACAATTTCATTTGGAAAAGACAAAGAGAAATACTTTACTCCGGTTGCCAAGAAAGTAGCTGAGTGGCTTCACTCATCGACAGGTTATGCTAGATTGGAAGATTCATATGAACCGGAGTACTATAGACAGGCAATAGTTTATAAATCATTATCCATTACTAATTTATATGAAAAGGCTGGATACCTGACAATAGAATTTTATTGTAAACCGCAAAGGTTTTTGAAAGCAGGAGAAAAAGTTATAACGGTTGAAAGTGGTACAACAAAAAGTATACATAATCCAACGGTTTTTGCTTCACGCCCGATTATTAAAATCTATGGCTCAGGGTTTGGTACAGTCACAATTAATGATAAAACAGTAACAATAAATTCAATAGATGGATATTTAACGATAGACTGCGAATTGATGGAAGTTTATAAAGATGACGACAATTGTAATTCAAAAATTATATTAGATGGCAATGAATTTCCAAAATTAACGGAAGGCACGAACAGCATTTCTTTTTCTGGAAGTATTACGTCTTTGGAGGTTACACCAAAATGGTGGACAATATAATTAAGTTATTTGATTCTGAAGAAACAAGCTTCGAATCTAATGGCATAGGAATATTAGCTGATACAGAGTCTTGTTTAGTTACAGAAGAACGTAATGGCGAATTTGAATTGGAAATGATTTATCCGCTTAACGGTAGATATTTTTCAGAAATAGCCCTTAGGCGAATAGTTGTCACAAAATCTAACCCGTATTCCAATCCGCAGCCATTTAGGATTTATAGTATTTCTAAACCTTTTGACGGAAAAGTAACAATAAATGCAGAACACATAAGCTATGATTTGTCCGGTTATCCTGTCGCTCCGTTTACTGCTTCGGATATTTCGAGTACTTTTATTAATATGAAGGAAGCCTGTGCGGTTGACTGTCCATTTACTTTTAGTACCAATAAGACTGTTACCAGTGACTTTGAATTAACTGTTCCAAGTAGTATGCGATCTTTACTTGCTGGCTCAACAGGCTCAATTTTGGATGTGTATAGTACAGGCGAATACGAGTTTGACGGTTACAAAGTAAATCTATGGCTGAATAGGGGTAATAATTACGGCGTTACAATACGTTATGGAAAGAACTTAACAGATATTGAACAGGAAGAAGTATGCGATAATGTATATACAGGTGTGTATCCTTACTGGTACTCAGAAACTGATGATGTGCTTGTAACTTTAGTCGGCTACGAAGAAAGCTCAGATAGTGATGATGAAGAATCTGAAGATGATGATAACTATACCGTAGAAAATGGTGTGGTACATGCGAACACTGGTTACGAGTTTACAAGAATACTTACTCTTGATTTAACAAGCAAGTTTGATTCAAAACCTTCGCAAGCAGATCTACTGTCGGCAGCAAAAAGTTACATAAAAGATAACGACATAACTACACCTACAATTTCAATAGACATTTCTTTCCAGCAGTTATCAAAAACAAGCGACTATGAAAATTATGCAGCTTTGGAAGAGATAAAGCTCTGCGATACCGTAACTGTCGAGTATCCAGATTTAGGTGTTAGTGCAACAGCAAAATGTGTAAAGACAGTTTACGACGCCTTAAAGGATGAATACGACGAGATTGAGTTGGGCTCTGCAAAATCCAATATTGCTAATACTCTATCGGAGCAGAGCAAAACAATATCTGAATCGGCAAGTAAATCATATGTAGACATAGCTCTTGACGAAGCTTCGGATTTAATAACGGGCAATTCAGGCGGATATGTCATAATCCATAGTTCAACAGGTGGCAAAACACCTGACGAAATTTTAATAATGGATACAGATGACCTTACAACAGCTCAAAACATATGGCGTTGGAATAAATCTGGTCTTGCACATTTCTCGGAGGGGTATAACAGTACAGCAAATGTTGCAATTACTCAAGAAGGTGAGATAAATGCGAATTTTATTACGGTCGGAACTTTAACCGCTATAGCATTAAGAAGTGAAGTTTTAAAGGACGATGACGGAAATGAATACTCTTTATTCAGTGTTACTTCGGATGGAACATTAAAAGCTTTAAATGCGACTATTGAAGGAACTGTAACGGCAACAGCGGGTGTAATCGGTGGCTGTGAAATTCAAAATGGATTACTGCAAGTGCCCGCTGCTAATATTACAGGGACATTAACCGCTAGTCAGATTGATGCAGCTAATTTGAAAGTAGACGCCGCTAATATTAATGGAACTTTAACAATAGGTCAATTGCCAGATGACGTGGCGACAACGTCTGATATACCGACTATCCCGACAAATATATCCGCATTTACAAACGACAGCGGTTATCAAACAGAAACTGGAGTTACAACGATAGTTAATGGCGTAGTTACTACCGACTATGTCAATGCTTTAGGTATTACAGTAGACGCTGCTAATATTAATGGACTCTTAACAGCAGATCAGATCGATGTAACAAATTTAACAGTAGATGTCGCAAATGTTACAGGAAAATTATTGTTATATGATACGACTTACGGAGATGTCTCGGATGTTGAATCCTCCGAATATGGTTTTTCTGTTGACAGCAAAGGCCTCTTGAAAGCAAGTAACGCAATGTTAGGTGGTACAATTTACGCCAATGCTGGACAAATTGCTGGCTTTGTAATTGATAGCAGTGATACGGCAGGTACAGTGTTTAATGTAATAGAGCCAACCGATGGTAGTTATAATATCATGAGTTTAACTTGTGATACTGCAGGAAGTTCAACTTCTCAGAGTATAAGTATAGATAATGATCATTCTATAACAGTGAGAGTAGGTAAATTAGAAACTTATTATCCATGGTATGGAATGAGGTTTACCAAATCAAGCTCACTAACCGATTATCGTGTTGATATAGTATGCACGTATACATATGCCAATAGTTCTGGGAATGCAGATATGATTACAGATGTAGTAACGGTTACTATTGCGGCTGGTTCGACAAGTAAGAGTGTCTATAAAGTAATATCTTCATATACTCCTGCGTGGGTTACTGGCAATGTCAGACAAATTATAGTTTATGCCCCTAATAAATATATTTCATGCGTTAAAGAGAAATATGATGACGACAATTATGGTGTATATTTAGGTACTGATGGAATTGGTGTTGGCAATGGCACATTTTATGTTGATAATTTTGGTGCATTAGTTTCCGAGTCTGCTTATATTAAAGGTGACATAGAAGGCAATTCTATAGTAACGACTAATTTTTGTGCTGATAAAGCTAATTTTGGCGGTTTGACCGCTTTAAACGGAAAAATATCATCATCGTATAACTCAACTGCTATTGATATGACGTCAATGTCTGATGAGTTAGTAAAGATATATTTTCGTCAGATTTCTTTTGGTTTGACAAAAAATGCAGTAACTGCAGAGTTAAAAATTGGTAGCTATGCTGATAGCAGCGGCTCATCGGCTTTAGTATCAATTAATCCTGTTTCATTAAATGTAACATTTACAGTTAAAAATTCGATAACGGATAAAACGAGTACAAGAACTCAGCTCGTTGTATTTCCTTCAGGAGTATCCGAATATGAAGTCACAATTTCAATCTCCGGTGGGTTTACGGTGATTTCCACTGATGTTGAAACACAAATACTTACAGCATCAAGCGGCTTGTCTTATGCATATCAAGCTAACGATTCGATTCACGGGCAAATAGTTATAACTGGCGATTTGGTTCCGAATGAACATTTAGGATATTATTTAGGAGCATCTGGTAGTTATTGGAAAAATGTATATTATGGATCGGATAGGAAGTTCAAAGCGAATATAGAAGATGTTGACGCAAATGTCGCAATTAATTTTATAAAAGCTTTAAAACCAAAAATTTATGAATTTACAAATGATCCGAATAAAAAATGTTATGGCTTGATAGCTCAAGACGTAGAAGATGCTTTGTTAAGTGTAGGTGTTGATTCATCTAAATGCTCAATAATAACGAAGACACATCCAATGGAACCTGATAGTGAGGAAAACTATTATGGTTTGTCTTATAGTTCCTTTATTTCACCAATAATAAAAGTACTGCAAGTTTTATGCAGTACGCTTGTATAAATTAGAAATACAGAAATGTTATTTCGGTAATTGTTGTTAAGTTTGTTAATATTGAACCGGCATATTTAATCGAACTATCTTTATCGATAGTACCAGTAGCACATCCATACATGTTTCCATATATTCCATTAGATATAGCTGCTATCCTTGTAGACCCGACATACGAATTATATTCGCCGACGAGTTGAGCCTCTATTGTTATTGAAATTTCATATCTATAGTAAAACTCATCTTCAATCACATCGCCTTCATTAATCTCGTTTTTAGCTGTAAGTACGGCTTTAATCTCACTTATATGTACAACACAATCGTCGTCAATCTTGTAGTCAAACTCGCAATCAGGGTAAACGGGTAATTCATAACCGATTTCACAATCTGCAAGGTTAATAAGACCGCTATTATTCGAACAGGACGCAAGAGGAACCGCAGATAAAGCAATAAGTGAGCATAAAGCTGTACAAATAAATTTTTTCATATTTTTACCTCCGTGGTAGAATAATTATAGCATGGTGCTGAAATATTATCAAGATTTTTATGCACTGTACATTAAAATAATTAAGCTCGGCGTTTTCTACCGAGCTTAAAAATTTTTTACATCATTTTTATTAAGCATTCGCTTTTGCTTTTACATAAACGGAATGGATGTCTGTGACGAATTTCCGTAAATAAGGAGCAAATGCCACAATAGCCGCTAATGCAGGTATGACAATATCGTATGCGGTATTAAACTTGTCCATAGCGGATTTGCCATTCGTTGAGCAACTTAAACCATTACTGCAAGAAACATTGTTTTCCATAATTACCTCCGATAAATTAATTTTGGCGGTTTTAAGTTCCTCTCCAAGAACGAAAAATCCCTTACTTAATTTTAAACACATTTATGTACATTTAAACAAAGTTTCCCTCCTTGAAATACATTTAAATACATAAAACGAAGACTTAAAGCTTTTAAACGATGTGCAAATCCGCTATAAATTTTTAATGGAGAAATCAATGAAGTTAATAGAAAAAGTATTAATGCGTAGAACATTAATGAGTCACAGGAACGATAAACTCCCTATTGCTGTCGGTTACAAAATAATGAAACTATTAAAACAGACAGAAGAGGATGATAAGTTCTATCAGACTAAACTTACAGAAATAGCCGACACATACGGAGAAAAAGATCCAGACGGCAAGCTGTTACGTTCGAAGGAAGGTAACATAATAATTCAAAATGGAAAAAAAGATGAATGTAATGCTTTAATAAAAGAGCTTGAAGAAACAGACGTGGAAGAAGCAGAGATAAAATTTACTTTAGACGAGCTTGCTCCGATTAATTTTAGCGTTGACGAACTTTTCAATTTAGAACATTGCATCATTTGCGAATAAATTTTAGGTAGAAATAATGACAACTTACACTCCATCTTCAGAAAAGATAGTCCACGAAACATCGGTTGACTTTAAAAAGCGTCCTGTCGTCGAGCCGATTCATATAGTCCAGTATGATAACAGCTTACCGATAGTAGCTGTAACCTTATATTCTGACTATGAATTGTATTCTTTACCGTCAAGTGCGTCAGCAAATATTAAAGTAAAGAAACCCGATGGTAAATTTGTATATAATGAAGTTCTTGGTTGTAACAGTGACAGGACAGTTATATACTTCGAAGTAACGGCTGCAATGACATCGTTTTACGGAGAACTTCATTCAGTTATTGAGATTGTAGTAAATGGTGGTGTGGCTGCATCTGCTAATATTACATTAGTCGTCGATAAAAATCCTGTTCAATCAGATGACGTAGAGTCTACAGATGAATATTTGGCTTTGATTGAATATACTGATTCGGCAGCGGCAAGTGCAAAAGCAGCGGCGGCATCCGAAGCCAATGCAAAAACCTACGCAGCAAATGCTAAATCTTCAGCGACTGCAGCGGCAGCATCTGAAACAAACGCAAAAGAGTCTGAAGTTAAGGCGGCGGAATATGCAAAGATAGCGGGAGAAACAGAACTTGGTTCATTGCCTGCTTCACTTGCTCAGCATATTTTAATACTTGAACTAATGGATTCGGATGGTGAACCTATTTTAAGCAGTGACAATGATAGCATAGAAACTGTTACATATTTTGTTGATGATGAGACAGTGAGGGAATTGGAGGAACGTATAACAATACTTGAAAACATTATTACAGAAATGTTACACGCCTTTTCTTATGAAAAAGTTAATTCCTTTGTGTCTACAGCTACCGAACAAATTGCAACATTAGAAGAAGACGTCGATGCTTTGAAAGAGCATTCAATATTAGACGCTAATTATAGTTAAGGAGTATTTATGAAAATTACAGAATACGCAAAAGCAACCTCATTCGACAGCGGGGATGTTATTATTAAAGACGGAACAAATGGAACCAAAATAATGGATGTTAGTGATGCCCTTTTAGGCTTTATGGGACTTATGGATGCAACTATGCACGCTAACATATATAGGGGTAAATACCTTGGTTCTTCAGTAACGGCAGCTCAGCAAACAGCCATTTCAAATGGTACATTTGAAGACTTGTATGTTGGCGATTACTGGACAATAAACGGCGTCAACTACAGAATAGCCGACATAGACTACTTCTACAATTGCGGCGATACGGCATTTACTAAGCATCATCTTGTAATTGTGCCTGACGGACAGCTTTATACCGCTCAAATGAATTCGTCCAATACAACGGAGGGCGGTTATGTCGGCAGTGAAATGTATACAACTAATCTTGCTGACGCAAAATCGACAATCAGTACAGCATTTGGCGAGCTTGTCCTTTCACATCGCGATTACTTTGTAAACGCTGTTACGGACGGCATACCTTCTGCTGGTGCTTGGTATGATTCAGAAGTCGAATTAATGAATGAAATAATGGTTTACGGCTGTCAAGTATTTACATCTGTTATCGGCGGCACTTCTGTTCCAAATCTCTATACAACAGGCAAAAAACAGCTTTCTCTTTTCAGACTAAATCCAAAAATATTGAACAAAAGACTGTGGTTCTGGTTAAGAGATGTTGTTTCGTCGACTCATTTTGCTGATGTGCTCAGCAATGGCGCTGCGGACTCCAATGCCGCGTCTTTCTCTGACGGGGTTCGTCCGTACTTCGTTATTGGTGTGTAATTGAAGGGGCCTTGTGCCCCGCGTTAATTAAGAAATTAAGGAGAAAAATTCAAAATGGAAAATAAGTACAAAGTTACCTTATCTGATGGTACAATATTAGATAATCTGGAGTTAAATGGTAACAACTTTATTTCTGAAGAAGAAATAGACAAAGCTATTTTTGATAACAATTTACTGTCTGTAACCATTTCTTATGACGATATTGTAGAAGTGCATACCAATATGGAACTCATAAGATTTGCTGTAGAGAATGGTAAAACTTGGTTTGCTATCCGTGATATTTCTTCCGATAAGTTGGAAAAGCTACAGCTTCAGGCAGACTTAGAATACATAGCGATGATGGCTGGTATAGATCTTTAAGGAGTGAGTATGAATACAGTTGAACATAGTGCAAAATATGAACGAGTAAAGTTCTGGTATGATATGAAAATGTGGAGCGAAAAAAAAGTTCGTAACGCAGTAGTAATGGGATTTATCACCGATGCAGAGTATACTGAAATAACAGGAAATGAGTATTAAAAATGAGTGTTCTCGTAAGTAACCGACAAGAATCAAAGTACGAAGCAATAACTTTTTCTATTGAACTGCATAAGATGCTAATTAATCTAATGCAAAGAAATTTTGGCATTAAAGATTTAGACCATATTGTAAGGGTGAAATATGCATACGGGTTAGAAAAGACTGAAGATTTTGCCAAGTATCGTTACTTAATGCAGA
Organism: Clostridia bacterium; assembly: GCA_021205485.1. Taxonomy (GTDB): domain Bacteria; phylum Bacillota; class Clostridia; order Christensenellales; family Borkfalkiaceae; genus Coproplasma. The sequence goes on from JAJPXK010000157.1 coordinate 10,845, forward strand.
ACTGTAAAACTCAATTAGATAAAACTGCATCATTGCTTACAAATAATTTAGTTGCAGCAAAATCTATTTATCCTACGTCAATGGAAGAGTATAATCAGCGTAGGTCTTTTCAAAATTTAGCGATTGCCAATTGCGAGCAAATTCTCGTGGAATTGCAGCATACCGTTGATATTTTTGAAGTAAACGTGAACGTTTATAGAACACATATTAAAGCTATCGACCGAGAAATCGGTTTGATAAAAAAGTGGCGCCAGAGAGATAATAAAATAAAATCATATCTACAAGGGTGATTTCTGAACAGCTTTGTTTCGTCGACTCATTTTGCTAATGTGAACAACAATGGCAATACGAACTACAACACCGCGTCTAACTCTAACGGGGTTCGTCCGGATTCCCTAAACACCAAATAGGGAAGGAGAAGTCATCCGTTCTGCAATAGATAAATACTAAAGCCGAACGCAATTTACTACGGTAAATATTGTTATAGCGGTGAATAATTATGAGATATGAAGATATTATCTGTGACGCCAATAATTTGTATAGGGCTTATCTTGCTTCCGTTAAGAGTAGCAAATGGAAAGAATCTACTCAAAAATTTTCCTTGAATTTCTTAAGATACATCTTTGATATTCAAGAGAAGTTACAAAACAGAACACTGACCAATGGAGAAATAACAGAGTTTTGTTTGCGTGAGCGTGGCAAGGTAAGACCTATTACAAGTTTATGTGTTTCAGATAGAATAATCCGGCATGTGCTCTGTGATGATATTTTTATACCTAAAGTTAAAAACAAGATTATTTACGATAATGGAGCTTCGGTTAAAGGAAGAGGAATAGCATTTTCAAGAAAACGTTTTGAAGTACATCTCAAACGGTATTACCGTGAATTTGGAAACGACGGTTATATTTTGTTTGGCGATTTCAGAAAATTTTACGATAATATTATTCATTCAATCGCTAAGCAAGAACTACTCAAACTTGTAGACAATGATGAATTTATCGAGTGGCTGCTAAACATTATATTTAACGGTTTTAAGATAGATGTTTCGTATTTGTCAGACGTTGATTACTGGAATTGCGAAAAAGATATTTTCGATAAGTTGAAATACAGGGCGGAAATCCCGTCTAAACTATTAACCGGTGAAAGATTTATGGAGAAATCTGTAAACATCGGTGACCAGCTATCGCAAATAATCGGTATTTACTATCCTTATAAAATTGATAATTATGTGAAGTATGTAAGAAGTCAAAAATATTACGGACGTTATATGGATGATTGGTATATAATCAATCATTCAAAAGAAGAACTCCTTGATATTTATCAAAACATATACAAAATAGCTACCGAATATGGTATACATATTAACGAAAACAAGACGCATATCGTCAAAGTTAGCAGCACATATAAATACCTTCAAGTAAAGTATAGCTTGACAAATAACGGACACGTAATCAAAAGAATTAATCCGAATAGAGTTTCTTGTCTACGTAGAAAACTCAAGAAATTAGCCGTAAAGGTAAGTGCTGGCGAACTTGAGTATGCGAACGTAGAAAATATGTTTAAAGGTTGGATGGGTTCTTTTTATAAAATATTGTCCAAACAGCAGAGAACAAATCTGATATCTTTATATGAGGAGCTATTTAAAAAACATATTAAAATTGAAAATAAAAAGATGATTATAACAGATTTATAATTGGAGAATTACTAAGTTGGGCACAATGGTCATAACTACAATAATAACAGCATTAATATCTTCAGTCGTCGGTGCAATAGTCGGGGCTGTTGCTGCTGGAGTAAAATCTAAAACTAAAAAAGAGCTGAACGCCGAAAAAGCCGAAAGGTTGGGTGTACAATGTTTATTAAGAACTCAACTGCTTGACTTCCACGATAAGTATACAGCACGCAAATATTGCCCGTCTTATGCGAAAGAAGCTATTATGAATGAGTATGAGGCATACCACGGACTGGGCGGAAATGGTTTGGTGACAAAATTCTATAATGATATTATGGCTCTACCCGAAACACAGCCAGATGAAAAACAAGAAAAGACAACAGAATAATTATTTATATTTTTAATAAAAAGAAAGGCCGTCTTCCAAGCGCCAATTCTGTAGCAAGTAAAGAAGTCATAAGAATCTTCCTATTAAGAAT
>JAJPXK010000037.1:0-3287 GCA_021205485.1 Clostridia bacterium
TCTGCTTTGTTTTTACTTTCTTTCACCCTTTATGCAGTTGTCAGTCTTTGACTGATAATTTAAGTATATTGTCGGCGTAAGCCGTAAATATATCCATTCCGGTGATTATTGAGTAGAGGATCCACCTGTTCTCATACCGAACACAGAAGTTAAGCTCTATATCGTCGAAAGTACTAATCTGGACACGGATTGGGAGGATAGAACGTTGCCGGATTTCAAAAAAACAACACACACGCAAAGCGTGTGTGTTGTTTTTTTTGTAACTGCGTAATTATCTGCCAATCCGTGTAACGATTGGGAGGGTGAGCCGAAATTTTTCCAAACAGCACTTACGCGCTGTTTGGTTCGGCGAACAAAGTTTGCACATATGTCCTGTGCAAACGATGACCGAAACGGCTGATTTCCTTACAGCCGTTGAGAAAGAACGTTGCCGCAATTCAGTACATTATCAAAATCCGTGTAACGGTTAGGATAGTGACAGCAACTTTTCTATAAACAACACGGCAAATATTTTCAGTCATTAATTAAACAAATTTTTTTGAAATGCTTGATTTAACGGTGATTTTATGGTAATATGCAATCGGAGGGCATTATGAAAATTATACATTGCGCCGATATTCATTTAGGTTCTAAAATGGAGGCAAAATTGCCTAAAGATAAGGCGGACAACCGTAAAATGGAGGTACGCCTCGCCTTAACAAATATGGTTGACTACGCAAAAAATAACGGCATACGCGTTATTATGCTGTGCGGCGATGTGTTTGACAGCGACTGCCCGTTAAAAAAGGATAAGGAATTTTTCTATAACCTTGTGGCGGCAAATTCCTCGATAGATTTCCTATATTTGCGGGGCAATCATGATATAAAGGAGTCTTACTCGCAGTACGGGCTTAAAAATTTAAAGACATTTTCCTCTGAATGGCAGACGTACGAATACGGCGGGGTTGCCATTTCGGGCATTGAAATGAGCGCCGAAAACGCCGACTCTATCTACTCAACCCTCTCTTTGAACGCAAATAAAGTCAACATTGTAATGCTTCACGGGCAGATTGACGGCGGCATAAACCTTTCAAAACTTCGCAACAAAAACATAAATTACCTTGCGTTAGGGCACATCCATTACTTTTTTAACGGCAAGCTTGACGACAGGGGCGTGTACGTAAACCCCGGCTGCCTTGAAGGCAGGGGCTTTGACGAGATTGGCGTAAAGGGATTTGTAGAGATTGATATAGGTGGCGCGTTTACCTACCGTTTTGTGCCAAATTCCGTACGGGTGATAGAGCAGCGCAGGGTTGATATTTCCGGCTGCAGGAATACTTACGAGGCGACAGAGCGGGCCTTTGCCGAAGTAAAAGCAGATAGATCGAGCATACTACGCGTTGAACTTGTAGGCGAGATAGATTTTGACAACGAAGATTTAGCCTTGGAGACGCAAAAGAGGCTGGCCGACAGTTGCTATTTTGCGGACGTAAAGGACAGTACGATGCGGAAATTCAACATAGAAGAAATTCAGGGAGACCTGTCTTTAAAGGGCGAGTTTATACGTACGGTTATGGCGAGCGGTGACTTTGGCGAGGCTGAAAAGGCGGAGATTATCTCTTTAGGGCTTAAAGCCCTCAGCGGCAGAGAGGTGTAAGGTGAAGTTAACGAAGCTGCATATAGAAAATTACGGCAGATTTTGCAATTACGACTACAATTTTACCGACGGCCTGAACGAATTTTGCTGGCAGAACGGCTTTGGCAAAACCACACTCGCGTCATTTATCAAGGCGATGTTTTACGGCTTGCCCTCTTACAGGGCGAACAGCAAGGATTTTAACGATCGCATACATTTTTACCCCTTCGGCGGAGGAAAATTCGGCGGAAATCTCACCTTTGTTATGGATGGCAGGGAGTACCGCATCGAACGGTTTTTTGACAAAAGGAGCGACAGCGGCGATTCTCTTAAGGTGTTTTGCGGCGGCGCGCCGTACAGCGGTTTCGGCAAGGATATAGGCAAAAGCGTGTTCGGGCTGGACAAAGCGTCGTTTGAACGGACGGTGTTTATAGACAGCGAGGCGATAGACTTCGGGGCTACGGGAAGCATCAGCGCAAAACTCAACGACTGCGTTGACGGCGGCGAGGGCGAAAATACCTTCGCGGACGCCGTAGAACGCCTTGAACAGGCTAAAAAGGCCTTGATCCCCGCAAGGGGAAGCAATGGCAAAATTCCCGAAACGAGGCAGGATATAGCCGAACTAAACGCAAAAATCGCCAATTTAAAGACCATATCTGCCTCGCTGGAGGGTAAGTACAACGAGCTTAACTCGCTGAACAGACAAATACGGCTTGCCGAGGAGCGTAAGGCGTACGAGGACAGGATAAATTTAGAGCTTTCGCTGTGGAAAACTTACGATGGCCACGCCGAGCAGGCCGAACTGAGAAAAGCCAAATTGCGGCGGCTTTGCGGGGAATATCCCTTCGGCGTTCCGACAGAAAGGGAGACGGACGAGCTTAAAATCATAAGCCGCGAGCTTGTGAAAATCAAGGGCGCGGGCAGCGTTACTACCTGGAACGATGAAAAACAGGCTCGGCTTGACGCGTTAAAGGGGAAATTCGCCTCGGGCGTGCCCTCGGAAGAGACGCTTGAACTCGCCGACAGAAAAACTGAAAGGCTCGCGTTGATGCAGAGCGAGGTTGAACGCTCTCGCGGCGGAGACGAGAAAAAGCTTGAAGAATACGGCAAAAAATTCGCATCTGGCGTTCCCGACGACAAAAAACTCGCCGAATGCGAGAAAAATTTTGCAAGACTCAAGGAAATTGACAACCAGACGGGCGCGAGAATGGCGGCCGCCGTTCCCGAGAAAAAGAGGGGCTTTAAAGGCCTGCTGGCGGGCGTCGTCGCGGCGGTAATCGCCATTATTTTCGGCATAGTATCGCTTCTTTTGCTTGACAAGGTCGTCGGAGGCGTACTTGCGGGCGTTGGTGCGGTTTTGCTCGCCGTGTGCGGAATACTGCTTTTTAAAACCCGTCCGTCGGGCGGAGTCGCTGACGAAAAGCTCATTCTGCTGCAGAGCGAAAAGAAGGCGGTTACCGATCAGATTTATACGGTTATCGCTCCCCTCGGCTACTACAGCCGCAACGGCGTTGAGTATGACTATATCGCCATGAAGGGCGATTTGAGCCAATACCTGGCTTTAAAAGACAGCGCCGCCCTTAGCCGCGCCGAGCTTGAAAGCAAAAAAGCTGATATTTTATCATTAAAAAGCCAACTTTCCGCCTTTTTTAAACAATTCGGAATGGAGGGC
>JAJPXK010000037.1:3297-12949 GCA_021205485.1 Clostridia bacterium
GAACAGGGAGAGGCGGCAGGCAATAAATTGTACGCCGAGCAGGAATACGCTAAAAATTTACAGGCGGCAAATGCAATTTTGGCCAGATATAAAATGACCTGTACGGGCGATTTATCGGCGTTTGCCGACAAATTGGCCGCCGACTATGCCGAAATTAAACGCTTGCAGGGCGAAATCGCCGAATGGAATATAAAGGCTGAAGACTTTAAAATAAAGAATAACCTTGCCGAACGGCCCGAACAGCAAAAGACCGACGGCGATATGAACGCAAAGCTCGCGGCCTTCAGAAAAAGGCTGGCCGTAGTGGAAAACGAAATTGCCGACAGCGAAGCGAAGGTTGAAAAACTTGACGGGTTAACTGCGTCGCTTGAAGAAAAAAAGGAGCGGCTGGAAAATTACTTAAAGAGGTACGCTCTTCTTGATGGTACGGTTACGCTTTTGAAAAAGGCGGAGCAGAACCTGAAAGACAAGTACATCTCGCCCGTGGAAAACAGTTTTTTGCGTTATTCGGATATGATAGAAAGGGCGTTAGGCGAGAAGGTTTTGATGGACAGCGATTTTAATATTTACTTTGAACGGGGCGGCGAAGCGAGGAGCGACAGGCACTTAAGCTCGGGCCAGAGGAGCGTCTGCGGCCTATGTTTCCGCCTCGCCCTTATAGACAATATGTACACCGAAGAAAAGCCCTTTATAATAATGGACGACCCGTTTGTAAATGTGGACGACGAACACTTTGAAAAGACGGCGCGTCTTGTAAAAGAGCTATCCCGCGGCAAGCAGATAGTGTATTTTTGCTGCCATTCCTCAAGAAGTTTAAACGGGTAACAAATAATCTTTTTATACATTTTACCGCCTTGCCGTATACATAAAAGTATGTTAAATACGGCGGCGGTAAATTTTTGTGTGAATACAGTTTGATTTTATAGCTCAATGGTGTTATAATTTATCCATAATATTCAGTTCGTGGAGTTCTGCGTTGAAAAATTTTATTGAAAGGTTACAAAATCTTTTAAATAATAATAGTTTTGTTAAGCGCACACAGGTTGCGGTCTCTACTGAAGATACGTATATTATACATATATACGGCTGTGGTGAACACGTATTTTCAGTAAAAATAGCCGCTTTTCCGAACGATATTATCTGCTTTTTCGGCTATGACAAAGAAGTAATTTTACCGCTTAACGATAAAAATTTTGCTCAAATTGCCGATTTGATTAACAGTGCGATCAACTTCGGAACCAGGGTAGTAAAGATTTTTAACGGTAAAAATACTGGCATTTACGAATTTATTGCAGATAACAAAGTGACGCCTGACGAAGTGCTTAATAGGTTAAATCTCAAGGAAGTAAGCGGAAAGGTACCTGGTAGTTGCCAGCTTTTCTGTTCTGATTTTTGCGGCGGCAACACATTTGAGATTGAAGCCGTTTAAGTTTACAAAATAAAAAGGGGATAAAAATGACTTTAGATGAAGAGTGCCGCGGCTGCCTTGAAAACAGCCAGATGAAAAAAGTCTTGTCCACTCAGACCGACGAGGGGAAGATAAAGCTGTTCCGCAAGGAAGTAAAATCTCTGTGCCTCAACGCGAAAAAAGAGAGCTGCGCGCCCCTGCTTATGAGGGATATAGACGGTATTCACCGTAAAATTTTCGGCTGCGGCATAGATTATTCCGAGCAGAAGAAGATTTTCAATATGACGATACTGAGCCGCGAAGACGAACTTTACAATAAAATTTCTTCCTCTTCAGACCCCTTGGCCGAGGCGATAAAGTACGCCGCTTCGGGCAACTACATAGATTTTGCCAAACTCGCCGACCTGGACGAAAACAGCCTTGCCTACGTAGAGGATTGCGCATTGCGTACGCAGGTAGACGAAAATACGTTAAACTCGTTTAAAAAAGACCTGTCTTCGGCGAAAACGCTTTTATATATCCACGATAATTGCGGCGAAATCGTCTTCGATAAGCTGTTTATTCGCATTATAAAAAAGCTTTACCCGAATATTATGGTGACTTCGCTTGTCCGCGGCGGGGAAATTATAAATGACGTGACAAGAGTGGATGCCGAGATGATTAATCTTGCCGATTACGCCGAAGTGGCGGATAACGGAACCGCCATCCCCGGCACTTATTTAAGGGAAGTAAATAAAAATACTTTGCAACTTTTGAAAACTTCCGACGTGATAATATCCAAGGGCCTCGGCAACCTTGAAACCCTGTACGGCGAGGGGTACTCTGTTTATTACATATTTATGTGCAAGTGCCTGCATATAGCCAGCCGTTTTAACTGCAGACAGTGGCAGACGGCGTTTGTAAAGGAATGATTTTCAGAGATGAATGTAATTTTTCAGACGTTAATTACGCCATATATAGGGGGTAATTTATGAAAATTAAAAAAATTGGCGTAATTTTTCTTGTACCGCTTGTTTTTGTAAGCCTTGCGGGGTGCAAAAAGGACGTCGGCGAAAATTCGGGTTATGTTCTGCAGGATACGAGCGTTTACCCCGCGGTTACAGCCCCCTACGAGAGCGAAAGCCAGGCGGCTCTGGACGAATATTTTGCCGTCGCGGAAAAATATACCGACAGCGGCGGCGACGTAGACAGAGACAATTCCTATGTGCAGGCGGCCGCGAAGACGGCGGCGGCCAAGCTGTACGCGTATGCGTGCTATAACGAGGAATATCTGGATAAATACGTCTACTTTTCTGATCAGACGGGCACAACAAAGCTTAGTTCGGGCACTTCCAAGGCGACAAAGCAGGACTATAAACTTATAATTCACGAGAGCGAAACCGTCTGCGGGTACAAATACCACTACACTATAAAAAAGGTGGATTCCGCCACAGGATCGCTGTCGCTTCTGACCAGCGCCTTTGAAAGCTGCAGGCTTCGCTTTGTGGAGGCGGAGACAAACTGCCTTTACCGTTTTAACGGCGACGACGTTGAGTATGTTGAAGTGGACGGAACCGACTACCTTACCTGTATATGGAATATAGATACAAGTCAGGACGGCGGCTGGGGAACGTCTGAAGACGAACCCGCCGTAGTAAAGCGCAGCGGCGATAAACTGACTCTTGATGAAATAGCGGAAGACATAGTTTCGACTGCCGCAACCGACCCGTCAAACAGCGTTATCCACGGCAATATCAACGTGTTTGCCGAAGACCTTTTCAGCGATGCGAGAATTATACCGTACGAAGAAGACGGCGTAACAAGGTATATTGTTTCTACCGAAATAAATATAGATAAAGCTAACGCCGACGAGTCCTCTATAAGTATGCTTGAACAGTCTAACGGTACCGACGAGGGCGCCTGTACGTGGTGCGGCGACACATTTACGCTCGCGTTTGTGCTATGGGATAACGGATTGTTTTACCAGTACCGCATATGCGAAACATGGACGGGCAAAATAAGCGGAATTTCCGGCAGTACGGTAAATTCGGATACTACGGTGGTTTACAGCTATTCCGACGCCGACACCGACATGACGGCAAAGCTTGAAATGCTTGAAAACGCCAAGGATATTTATAACGGCTGACGCCGAGGCGTTAAACAGCTTGGCTTTCCGTTAACTTGGCTTTTCGCGAGCCGCGACGAGTCGTTCCCGCGAGATCCTTCGACTGCGCTCAGGATGACAGGAGGCGTTGCCCTTATTGCCGCCCCTATTAGGGTAGCATTAGCATACACGGTAGAAGGTGTCGGTGTAGCCGATGGATGAGGTGGAAATAATCCGACCAAATAAAAACGGTAAAAAGCATTATTGCAATCGCTTTAAATAAAAACCATATTGACAATGTATTCCTCTTTTGATAAAATTAGGATAGGAAATTTTTAAGGGGTAAAACTATGGAAGACGATGAGGAATATTCGTACGCCGCTTATTCTGCCGACACAAAGCAGGGGCTGAGGCGGGCGAGCATAGGTTCTGACGACGAGGAACTCGCCTATACGGGCTACGCCGACGCCGAACTTGCCGAAGAGGAGCGGGAGGAACGCGTAAGCTACGGCGATTTTATCATAGAAGAATTTTCTTCCGAGGTAAACGTTCCGAGGGTTGCGAAAATCACCCGCATTCCGCAGGGCATAGTAAAGTACATATTCGCAGCTATCTATCTTGCCGCCGGCGTATCGTGCGTTGTTTTAACCGACACGGTGCAGTACGTTCTGCCCTATATAGTAGGGGCGGCGATGTGCATTTTAGGCTTAGGCAGATTTATTATAGCTCTCGCAAATAAAGAATACCGCACGGTAAAAACCAACCAGACGGCTATGTCGCTTATTATCGTCGCGTTAGGCGTTATGATTATTATAGAAAACGACTGGGCGCTGGAGTTTATCTCAATAATATGGGGCGTTTTAGGCCTGTTTGAGACGGCTCACGCGTTAAACCACGCTTTCAGCAAAATAGCCGCGTCGGAAAGCTGCATTACGCATATTATCAAGGCTTTATTGGAAGGCGTGCTTGCGTTTATGCTTTTGTACGAGCCTTCGCATCATATTTCTTTACATATTATGGTGTTCGGCATTAACCTTATAATAGACGCGATATTTATGTTGCCTGTAGTTAAAAGACGCCTTAATATGGAGTAATAAGGGTTATTATGGCTATTACTAAATTGGATTTGCTTAAGCTTTCGGCCTGTTTTGACGGCGATTTTGACGAGAGCGACTTTACAGAAGAAGAACTTGAAGATATGTTAGGGCTCTGCGCCTGCGACGGCGGGATAGAGCTTATCCGCGAAAAGTATTTTTCTTTTCACGACGATGTAAAGGACAGAACTCTGGATAAACATAAATGGAGCGATTAAATTTCTGCGTAAAAAAGACTGCCCGCGACGGCAGTCTTTTATGATTTTTCACTTGTAATGGATGCGGTCGGAAGGAGATCCTTCGGCTCGCTATCGCTACGTTTTGCGCCATATAATCTGTAAATCTTTTACAATAAGGTGTGCAAAGTTTCGGGCAAACGCCCTCACGCAGAATGACAGAGTAGTAAGTCGAATTACGCCGCCAGCCCTTCTGTCTTCCCCTTGAGGGAAAAGTCTTAATACCACAATATTGCCTCCCCTATCAGAGGGAGGCGGGCCACTTTAGTGGCGGAGGGGTTTAATATCAGTAAAATTGTAAACCCTTCAGGCCTTACGGCCAGCTCCCCTAATAGGGGAGCCAAGGAAGGGATAATACTTAATTAATTATTCCTTACAATAGGGGAAAGCTTTTCCTTTGTCATCACAAGGCGGCGAAGGGCTATGGTTTTATAGTTAATTGGTAAATTACACAGTTTCTATTATTTTGGCTGCGGCGAGTTTTACCTTTTCCCTTAAAGATTCGGGGGAGAGTATTTTTACGCCTCCGCCAAAGCTTAGTATCTTGTTTACTAAGATGTCGTCGTCGGGAAGACTCAATTCGGCTATAAAGGCGTTGCCCCTCGGCTCTATGTTGTCTATGCCTATCCATTCCTCCACGTCGGGGAGTTTTTGCTTTTCTATTTCAAATTTTACGTCTACAAGTTCGTCCGAACGGTAGTAGAAGTTCAAGGGGATATCCTCGCGGGATATCTTCTTTTTTTCAAAGCTTTTGCCCGTGTACCTTGCGCTTTTTATTCTGCCTATTTTAAACGTCCTGAAGTCTTGCTTGGTGTGGCAGAAGGCGTACACATACCATACGTTCTGTTTAAAGATTAGCACGTGCGGGTCTATTATCCGTCGGCTGTGTTCGCCCTCACGCGATATGTAGTCTATATCCAGGCACAGCCCTTCGTTTACTGCCTTTTCGCATACAGCCATTTTGTCGGAAAATTTCCTGGTGTCGCCCCATGTTCCGCCGTCTACTATAATGCCGCCGCTCACGGTAAAGTCGCGGCTTTCGGCTTTGGACTGCCTCTGCAATTTTTCCAGGGCGGATAAAATATTTTCGTCGTTAACCTGGCTGGCCATCGCCTTCAGGGCGTTTATCGAGGCTGAGTATTCGTCCCTTGTAAAGTAGCCCGCGGGCAGGCGGAAGGTGTCGGCTATGGATATTCCGCCGTATCTTCCGCGGGTTACGTCCACGGGTATGCCCGAAACTATAAGCTCTTCCACATAGCGGTATACGCTCCTTACAGAGATATCGTACTTCGCCGCGATTTCCCTCGCGCAGACCTTACGCTTAGATAAAAGCAGCATAAGAATTTTTATCATAATCTGGTACTTCATTATCGCCCTCCCGCATATATTAAAATGTCCAAGCCCCTGAAAAAGGAACAAACAAAAAAATTTTTAAAATTTTTGAATAAATTTTAGCATATATGACAATAATTGTCAAGTATTATAGATAGAATAGTAAATGTAAATAAATTCAGGGAGGAAACAGATATGACGTTTGCAACTTATGTGGAAAGGCAGAAAAATATAATCCGCGAGAGGCATTTAGGCGAGGAGCATTTTGTGATAGGCGGACAGGAAGTCCCCGTAAAGACGCGCGAGCAGCTTTTAGGCGAAATAGAGGGGATGAAGGGTTTAAATAAAGCGGAGCGCTGCGGGTATCCGAGCCGCAGGCTTTCGCGGGCATAAAATTTTTAAAAATTGGCGTTAATCTATAAAATGGCGTTAATGTGGTTTTGTAAAGGCGGGGCTCCGCCTTTATTTTTTTGCAGTGTTGCCTTGTTTACGGGGAGCCTTTTCTGTCATCCTGAGCGAAATGGAGCAAAGAGGAATGAAGCTGAAGGATCCCGCGGGAACCCGCGACAAGCATGCTATGATAAAGCGGTAACAAATGAGATTCTTCGATTACGCTGACGCTTCACTCAGAATGACAGAGGGGGATAAGCTGCAATGTTCATTCTTTGCTTTTATATAGGGCTGGCTTTTACAAAAATAACTTTCCTCTCTTTCCAAAAAATTTGTCTTGATTTGCTCTGCGCGTTATGGTATAATACTTAAAGAGGTTTATACTTATGGCAGAAAAAAACAGAGAAAATGAACAGCAGCAGGAGGAGCAGGAGGAAGTTCGCAAGGTAAGGCATACCATTTCTACCGAAGAAACTTTCACCCTCGCCAAAGACGTCTACGACCTTCGCAGTTTTATCAAAAAAATTTACCGCAACCGCGCGGTGATAGCTCACAGGCTGAATATTTTTTCGCTTGTGTGCAGTCTTATTTTTACGCTTGTATACGTTGCGTACAGCATATGGAACATAGCGGGCGGAATGCTTTCCGAAGGTCAACGGCTGGCTTTTTACATACTTTTAGGCATTTACGTTCTGTTTGCGGCGGTGTTTATCATTGTTACGGTATGTTCAAACAGAGCCAACACCAAGTCGCTTAAAAAGTTTACCAAGTCGTTAAAATATCTGCGTTTAGGCATACGGCTTATATCCATCGCTATGGCGATAGTAGGTATTGTTATAAGCTCCGCCGACGGGGAAGACGCGGTAAATATCGCCCTGCGGATAATTCTTGTAGTTGTATCTATAATAAGCATTGTAATTCAGTCAATACCCCTTATATTCGGAGGAATTGTGCGGCTTGTGCGCTGGACGATGAAGCCTTCTAAGGGCAAAGTAAGATTTTCCGCCGTGCTTTTAGAGTGGTACGGGCTTATCCAGAGCGGAAACAGCGACAAAAATTCGGTAAGAAAGGTATCCAAAACATACAAAGAGGATATCGGCAAGTGCATAGACGGGTATCTTATTCCCCGCTTAGGCAAGAAAAAGATCACCGATATAGACGCCGCGGCGATATATTCGGCTACGGACGAGTACTCCGCCGACAAGGATATAATAGAGGGGATATTCAAAAGCGTGTTTTCCTACGCCGAGGAGTGCGGGTACGTTAACTTTAACCCTACAAAAGATATGGATATGGAGGGCAGCATAGAGGTAGAGGAAAAGAAGGTCCGCAAGACAATAAAGGGCGGCATCGCCAATATAGGAAAGAAAATAGGCAAGTCTGTGGTAAATAAATTCTTAGGCGACGACGAAAATTAATTAAGAATGAGAGGACTGTACGGTCGTATTCCTTAGCCTAATCAGGCTGTTTCAACAGACAGCGTCTCCTCAAGGGGAAGCCTTAATATGGAATTACGGTAAGATTACACTGTTCACAAAATAAATCCGCGGGCGGAAATATCGCCTGCGGATTGCTTCTTTTAAATTTTCAATCAAAATTCTATGGCTTTGGATATATAGGCTTCAAGCTCGTCTATATTCAGCCTTATCTGCTGCATGCTGTCGCGGTCGCGGACGGTTACGGTATTGTCTTCAAGCGTGTCGAAGTCTACCGTTATGCAGAATGGCGTGCCAATTTCGTCCTGCCTGCGGTAACGCTTGCCTATGCTGCCCGTTACGTCGTACGTTACCGAAAATTTCTTCGCAAGTTTTGCGTAAATTTCCTGAGCTTTGTCGGCGAGGCCCTTCTGCAAGGGGAGTATGGCCGCCTTGTAGGGGGCGAGGAAGGGATGCAGATGCATAACGGTACGCACGTCCTTTTTCTCCTCGTCTAAAACTTCCTCGTCGTAGGCGTCGGTTAATATGGCGAGAACCATTCTCTCTACGCCTAAAGAGGGCTCTATTACGTAGGGTATATATTTTTCGCCCGTGGCGGGGTCGGTGTATTCCATGCTTTCGCCGCTTTCGTTCTGATGCTGCGTCAGATCGTAGTCCGTTCTGTCGGCTACGCCCCAGAGTTCGCCCCAGCCGAACGCAAAGTTGTATTCAAAGTCGGTTGTAGCCTTGGAGTAGAAGCAGAGCTCCTCTTTGGAATGGTCGCGAAGTTTTATATTTTCTTCCTTTAAACCTAAAGAAAGCAGCCAGTTTTTGCAGAAATCTTTCCAGTAATAGAACCATTCGAGGTCGGTGCCCGGTTTGCAGAAAAATTCAAGCTCCATCTGTTCGAACTCCCTTACGCGGAAGATAAAGTTGCCCGGGGTGATTTCGTTGCGGAAAGATTTGCCTATCTGACCTATGCCGAATGGAACGCGCAGCCTGCTTGTGCGCTGTACGTTTTTGAAGTTGACGAATATGCCCTGCGCCGTCTCGGGGCGGAGGTATACGGTGTTTGTTGTGTCCTCGGTGACGCCCTGGAAGGTCTTGAACATAAGGTTGAATTTGCGTATAGGGGTAAAGTCGCTTTTGCCGCATACGGGGCATACTATGGCCTTTTCATTGATGAAATTTTCCAACGCTTCGTTGTCCATGGCCTCGACTTTTACGTCTAAATTATGTTTTTTGCAGTAGTCTTCAACAAGGTTGTCGGCGCGGTGGCGCGTTTTGCAGTTTCTGCAGTCCATAAGGGGGTCGGAAAATCCCCCGATGTGTCCGCTCGCCTTCCATGTGCGGGGGTTCATGAGTATGGCGCAGTCAAGCCCTGTGTTAAGGGTGTTTTCCTGCACGAACTTGGCCCACCAGGCCTTTTTTACGTTATTTTTAAGCTCTACGCCTAAGGGGCCGTAGTCCCAGGTATTGGCGAGGCCGCCGTATATTTCGCTTCCGGGGAAAATAAAACCTCTGTTTTTGCAAAGGGCAACAAGTTTATCCTGTGTTACCGCCCTCTTTTTATCCGCCATAAAAATTCTCCTGTAAAAAATCAAGTAATATAATTTTAGTAAAATTTATGCTTTAAGTCAAGCGTTTGCAGGCTAAAAGCCGCTTAAGGCCCCTGAAGAGGGACGATTTTTAGC
>JAJPXK010000085.1 GCA_021205485.1 Clostridia bacterium
GTTGAATATCAGTTGATTTTTTATGCTGTTTTTGATAAAATGATATACGTAGGAAATTTTGCAACGGGAGATTTTTATGGATAAAATCCAACAACTTCACGAGCGGAAAGAAAAGATAATGCTTGCGGGAAAATCTGTAAGGGAAGATATAAACAGCCTTATAGACGAACAGAGCTTTGTTGAACTTTCTACTTTCAGTTTTTCCAAAAACGAATTTTATGGCGAAGACGCGCAGGGAGAAGGCGTAGTTACGGGATTTGCCACTATAGATGGCTATCCTTACATAATCGCCGCGATCAATCCCGAAGTTATGCAGGGCGGCGTAAGCAACGCCATGTGCGGCAAGATATTCAAATGCCTTGACACCGCCGAAAAGAACGATATGCCTGTTATATACCTTTTAAGCTCTAAGGGCGTACAGGTAGGCGAGGGCGTAAACGTTCTCGAAGGGCTTGCAAAGCTCATTTTAAAGGCCGTTCAGCTTAAGGGATCGATTACTCAGTACGCTGTAATAAACGGCGAAGTTTACGGCCAGCTTGCATCTGTTGCCGCCGCCTGCGATTTCACCTTCTTTATAGAAGATAAAAGCGTGCTCGCGGCAAACAGCCCTCTTGTAATCTCGGCAAAAAGCGGCGTTAACGTTCCTAAAAAGGACGTAGGCGGCGCAAAGGGATTGGATAAGGCCAATTTAGCTTCGTTTACGGTTAAAAACCTTACAGAAGTAAGGCAAACTATTTCAAAAATTACAGAACTTCTTTCGGTACGGGTTGCCGACAGCGAAGAAATGAACACCGTTCTTCCTCAGCTTAACGCAGAGGTCACGGCGGAAAATCTTTTAAGCATATTTGACGAAGGTTCGTCTATAGAAATCGGGGCCTCTTTCTCGCCCGACATTAAATGCGTTATAGGCAGAGCAGGCGGAATAACCGCGGCCGCCGTTATCTTCGATAAGGACGGAGGGGTTCTTCTTGACGCATTAAAGATAAGAAAGATAAAAGATTTTGCCGAATTCGCTTGCTGCAACGGGCTGCCTTTTATTACTTTTGTAAACTGCATAGGTTTGCAACCTTGCCTTGAAAACAACAACAGCCTCGTTCTTAAAGAAATAGCCGAACTTGTAAACATTCTCGATTGTCTTGACGCGAAAATAGCTGTGGTAAGCGGCAAAGCGGTAGGCTTAGGCTATACATTGTTCGCCGCTAAGAGCATAGGCTACGACTGTTCTTACGCATTCGCAAATTCGCAGATAGCGTTGTTTGACAGCGAACAGGGCGCCGAAATAGAATTTTCCGGGGACAATGTTACCGATAAAGCCAAGCTTGCCGAAAGGTATTCGGAGGAAAATTCTGACCCCGTAAATGCCGCAAAGAACGGTTATATAGACAACATAATTGAGCCTGCGTTTGTAAAGCAGTATCTTACGGCTTCGCTGCAGATGCTGTTAAAGTGAGGCGACAAATGAGTTCACTTTTGCTTGACATAAAAGCGCAAAGCGACGGCAACTGGTATTTTGAAAACGAAGCCGAATCGTTTATATACGCTTTGATCGGTATAGCGGTTGTTTTTGCGGGAATACTTATACTTATCGGCATTCTTACCCTTGTAGGTTTTATATTCAAAAAGCTTGACCAGAAGGGCGTTTTGAACAGAAAAAACCAAAAGAACAAGAAGAAGTCCGAAGCAGCAATCGCCGCGGAAACAGAGGCGGAAAAGGCAGAAGAACCTGTATCGGATGAAATTCCCGACGAGGTTAAGGCGGCGATTATAGCCGCGATTATGGCGTATTATCAGACGGAACAGCCTAAATGCGAGTTTACCGTCAGACGAATAAAGAGAATTTAAGGAGTGTTTTTATGCGTAATTTTGTAGTCACCATAGACGGTAAAAGTTATTCGGTAGGCGTAGAAGAAGTGGCTGCGGACGGTTCTGCCGCCCCCGCAGTTACAAACATAGCGCCTAAAGCTGTTGAGCAGACAAAAAAGGCAGAGCCCGCCCCTAAGGCGGCGGCCGCCACTGTCAAGGGCGAAGAAGTTAAATCGCCCTTCCCCGGACTTATAAAAAATATTCTTGTAGAGAGCGGCGCGCAGGTTAAAAAGAACCAGCCTATAGTTGTGCTTGAAGCAATGAAAATGGATAACGATATTACCGCGCCTTGCGACGGAACGGTTACAATTAACGTAAACAAAGGCGCTAACGTAGACACGGGAGCCGTTCTCGCCGTAATTAGCTGATTTTGGAGGATAACTGATGCAAAGCAGTTTACTCGCGGTAGATGTCGGCAATATTTTTACGAGCTTGTTTGACAGCATGGGCTTTATGAGCGGAGATGTCAAGAATTATATAATGCTTATCATCTCGTTCGCCCTGATGTACCTTGCCATCGTTAAAAAATTTGAGCCGCTTCTGCTGCTTCCTATAGCGTTCGGCATGTTTCTGATAAACATACCCGGCGCGGAAGAAGTCCTTTGGGGCACATACGAAACAGCCGATCTTTCATACAGTATAGGGATAAGCGGTTCTACCGAATACGTTGGCGTGTTCAGCAGTTCCGACGCCGTAATTTATCTGCGCGAAGGGTATTTAAACGGCGATATTGTTACATATTATGCAAGCTTTGAAGCTTTACAGAGCGGCATAACGTCAACAATGTCCTATACCGAGTTTGACAGTTTATATTCACTGACGGGATATATTTCCGGCGTTGTTTCCGAAAACATAACAATATTTACAGACAGCGCTATAATAGTGAGCGAATCTTACGATGACGTAACAAATCAAGGCCTTTTGTGGTACCTGTATTTCGGCGTTGACAAAGTAATTTATCCTCCGCTGATATTCTTAGGCATAGGCGCCATGACCGACTTCGGCCCGCTTATTGCCAATCCTAAGAGCATGCTTATCGGCGCGGGGGCGCAGCTTGGTATTTTTGTAGCTTTTGTGCTTGCCATTTTCTTAGGATTTTCAGTCGCAGAAGCGGCCGCAATAGCTATTATAGGCGGCGCGGACGGTCCTACGGCTATATACGTAACGTCTAAGCTCGCCAGCGACTTTATACCAATGATAGCCATCGCCGCATATTCGTATATGGCTCTTATACCTGTAATACAAAAGCCTATAATGCGAATGATGACCACAAAGAAGGAACGTACCATAAAGATGAAGCAGCTCCGCCAGGTAAGCAAGCTTGAAAAAGTATTGTTCCCCCTGATAGTAACATTGGTGGTAGGCATAATTCTGCCTTCTTCCATAGCTCTTTTAGGCATGCTGATGCTCGGCAATCTTTTCAGAGAGTCGGGAGTGGTAGACAGACTTTCGTCTCAGGCGCAGAACGGCCTTATGAATACCATTACGATATTCCTCGGAATTTCGGTAGGTTGCAAAGCCAAGGGAGCCATGTTCCTTACCACGGATACGCTGTTGATTATTGTCATAGGTTTGCTGGCATTCATAATAGGCACTATGGGCGGTTTGCTTGTAGCCAAAATAATGAATGTTGCAACTCACGGAAAAGTCAACCCGCTTATCGGTTCGGCAGGCGTTTCCGCCGTTCCTATGGCGGCCCGAATATCTGAAGACGTCGGGCGGGAGTACGACCCTCAGAACCATCTTTTGATGCACGCGATGGGGCCTAACGTCGCAGGTGTAATATCTTCGTCCATAGCCGCGGGCATACTTTTGGCGTGCTTCGGCGGGTATGTAGACGGAACGGCCGTGGCAGAGGCGGCTCAGACCGCTATGTCTGTTTTAGCGGCATAACATAAGGAGATTTACAATGTCCGAAAATACACAAACTAAAAAAGTTTACATAACAGATACAATTCTTCGCGATGCTCACCAGTCCCTCGCGGCGACAAGGATGAAGTGGGAAGAAATGGAGCCTGTATTGTCTCAGCTTGACGATATCGGCTACTATTCCCTGGAAGCATGGGGCGGCGCTACGTTTGATACCTGTTTAAGGTACCTCAACGAAGACCCCTGGGACAGACTGAGGAATTTAAAGAAATATCTTAAAAAGACGCCTATACAGATGCTCCTTCGCGGGCAGAACCTTTTAGGTTACAGGCACTACGCCGACGACGTAGTTGAAAAATTTGTTGATAAAGCCATAGAAAACGGCGTTGGCGTGATAAGGGTATTCGACGCTTTAAACGACCCGAGAAACCTTGAAACCTCTATGAAGGCCATAAAGAAATACGGTCAGGGCAAATGCGTGTGCGAGGCTGCGATATCCTATACCACAAGCCCCGTGCATACTACGGAATACTTTGTAAAACTGGCAAAAACATTCGAGGATATGGGCGCCGACAATATCTGTATAAAGGATATGGCAAACCTTCTGCTGCCCTTTACGGCGTACGACGTGGTAAGCCAGATCAAGGCAGAGTTGAGGCCCGAAACAAAGGTCCATATACACACGCACAACACTACCGGTACCGGCGATATGATTAACCTTATGGCGGTAAACGCGGGCGCGGATATTATAGACTGCGCTCTGTCGCCCTTAGGCAACGGCACGTCTAACCCCGCGACAGAGCCTATGGTCGCTACGTTAAAGGGCACCAAGTACGATACAGGCATCGATATTAACAAACTTTTGCCTATAATCCAGCACTTTAACGGCGTAGCGGCGAGGCTTGAAAAAGATGGCTTCTTAAACGCGAGGGTAAGAAAGATAGATATAAACACTCTTTTATACCAGGTCCCCGGCGGCATGCTTTCTAACCTTATAAGCCAGCTTAAGTCGGCGGGCAAGGAAGATAAGCTTATGGAATGTCTTGCCGAAGTTCCCGTTGTCAGAAAGGACTGCGGATATCCGCCGCTTGTAACGCCTACCAGCCAGATAGTCGGGACGCAGGCGGTATGGAATGTTCTGATGGGCAGATATAAGACTATAACGGCTCAGTACAAAGATTTAATTTTAGGCAAATACGGCGCCGTAGCGGGCGAAATCAATCCCGAAATAAGGGAAATGTGTACTAAAAACGGCGAGCAGGTGATAACTTGCCGCCCCGCAGATCTGTTGTCTGACGAAATGGAAAAGCTTACAAACGAAGTTAAAGAAGCCGGTTTTTATACCAAGGAAGAGGACGTTTTAAGTTACGCCCTGTTCCCCGAGGTTTCAACAAACTACTTCAAGTGGCGGGCAGCCCGCGACAACGGCGTGGATAAAGATATGGCGGCTAATCCCGATAAAGTTTATCCCGTTTAATAATAAAGTTTACGGACGGGTTTTCCCGTCCGTTTTTAAGGTGTATGAAGGTAGCGGTAATAGGGGCGGGGGCCTCGGGGCTTATAGCGGCGTACGCTGCCGCCGAAAACGGCAACGAAGTAACCGTATTTGAGCGGAATGAAAAGTGCGGCAAAAAAATTTATATTACGGGCAAGGGCAGATGCAACCTTACAAACGACTGCCCGCCCGAAGATTTTTTACGCAATGTTGTGAATAACGCGCGTTTTCTGACGGGCGTAATTTATTCGTTCGCTCCGCAGGACACAATTTCTTTTTTTGAAAAGGGCGGCCTTAAATTAAAAACCGAAAGGGGCGCGAGGGTCTTCCCCGTAAGCGATAAGGCGAGCGATGTTACGGTTACGTTAGAAAAATACTGCAAAAAAGAGGGCGTAACCTTTAAATTTAACGAAAGAGTGACCAAATTGAATACTTTACAGGGTACTATGTCTGGCATAACTACCGAAAAATCGACGTATTTATTCGATAAAGTCATCGTTTGTACAGGGGGAGTCAGCTATCCGTCTACGGGATCTACGGGCGACGGGTATCAGTTCGCCGAAGACGCGGGGCATAAAATTGTTCCGCCCGTTCCGTCGCTCTGCGGTTTGAATTTAAAGGGAAGCTATTACAAAGAAATGCAGGGGCTCTCTTTAAAAAACGTAAGGCTTTGCGCCTATAGCGGGCCTAAGCAGATTGCCAATCTTTTCGGCGAGATGCAGTTTACTCATTTCGGAATATCGGGGCCGTTGGTTTTAACCGTTTCGGGGCTTATCAACAGGCTTGATTTAAATAGTGTAAAGCTTGTTCTCGATTTAAAGCCTGCCCTTACCGAAGAACAGCTTGACAAAAGGATTTTACGCGATTTTGAGCAATTTCCAAATAAAAGCATATCAAACTGCTTAAAAGCTTTACTGCCCTCTGCGATGATAGGCGAAGTGTTAAACCGCAGCGGTATAGACAACGATAAAAAAGTCAATTCAGTTACGAAAGCCGAAAGAAGAAGCCTGTTGACAAATATAAAAAATTTTGTTATGCTTATAGCGTCGCTCAGGGGCTTTGAAGAAGCCATAATTACAAGCGGCGGCGTAGACGTAAAGGGCATTAACCCTAAAACTATGGAGAGCAAGCTTGTAAAGGGCCTTTACTTTTGCGGCGAAACTTTAGACGTAGACGCCTTTACGGGCGGATTTAATTTACAGATTGCCTTTGCGACGGGTTACGCCGCGGGCAGATCTGTTAAGGATTGATATACATTAATATATAAGAGGAATTTGAAATGACGGCAATAAGAGGAGCTACTACGGTAAACTGCGACACACCCGAAGAGATTAAGGGCGCCGTAAAAGAACTTTTGCAAACAATAAAGGAAAAGAATAATTTATCGCTTTGCGACATCGTCTGCGTTATGCTTTCAAATACCGCCGATATACATTCTTATTATCCCGCGAAAGCGGCGAGGGAGGCAGGTTTTGACGGATGCGCCTTGTATTCGTCTTCAGAGCCTTTGATAGACGGCGCGCTGCCCCTTTGCATAAGGGTAATGGTTCTTTGCGACAGCCATTTTAAGCCCTCTTACGTATATTTGCGCGGCGCGGCGAAGCTTCGCAAAGATATCACCGAACCGCTTGTTGTCGCTTTGGACGGGCCCGCGGGCAGCGGAAAATCCACTGCGGCTAAAGCCCTGGCAAAACATTTCAATATTCTTTACCTCGATACGGGCGCGATGTACAGGGCTTGCGCCTTAAAATGCTTAAATTGCGGCGTTAAAATCGAAGAAAATACCGTTAAACCTGTTATAGAAAATATTAACTTAAAAATAGAGTACGAAGACGGCAGGCAGGTAACTATTCTTGACGGTAAAGACGTTTCTGAGGATATAAGAAGGCCTGAAGTTTCTGACATGGCTTCAAGAGTTTCCGCTTTGCCGTGCGTAAGGCAAAAAATGGTGGAAATGCAGAGAAAAATCGCTTCTTCGATGTCTTGCGTGGTTGACGGAAGGGATATCGGCACAAATGTCTTGCCTGACGCCGAGCATAAATTTTATGTTACGGCCTCGGTACAGGTAAGGGCGACGCGCAGATACCTTGAAAATAAAGCCAAGGGTTTTGACACCCCTTACGAAACTGTTGAGGCGGAGATCGCGGCGAGAGATAAAAGGGATATGGAGAGGGAAGTGGCCCCCTTAAAAATGGCTGAAGACGCTACGCTTGTAGATACGTCGGATATGACGGCCGAGCAGGCGGTGCAGTATATAATCGATAAAATACAGGAAAAAATCTGATTTATGAGTAAAAATAAACAGAAAAAGAGTAAAAAAGAATTTACCCCGTTAGAAAAATGGTTCCGGTTTTTAAATAGGGCAGAAAAGGTTGTCAGGATATTTTTGCCTCACAGGCTGCATTTTGCTCAGCCGAGGGAAGAATACGGCGACGGAGCGTATATTTTTGTAGGCAACCATTACAGGGTATGGGACGTAATTTATCCCGTAATCTGTTTCCCTAACCGCCCCGTCCATTTTATGGCTAAGCAGGAGCTTTGGGAAGGAAGCAAGTTTATGCACTGGTTTGTAATAAAAAGCGAGTGCATTCCCGTTTCAAGGGACGGCTCGTCTACCGACGTAAAGGCCATTATGCAGGCGATGAGGTATGTTAAAAACGGCGAACTTGTCAATATTTTCCCCGAAGGCACAAGAAATAAAGACAATGTAGATATGCTGCCATTTAAGGGAGGTTCTGCCGCTATTTCTATAAAGACAAAGACGCCTATTTTGCCTTTTATGCAGATAGGCAAGGCAAAACTTTTCAGAAAATCTGACATTCTTTACGGCAAACCTATAGAGTTTACCGAATATTACGGCAAAAGGCTTACCGAAGAAGATATAGAAAAATGCGAGCAACAGCTCAGAGACACTATGCTTAAAATGCGGGAAGACTTTTTAGCCGAAAAACAGGCGAAAAAGAATAAAAAGTAATGGACGTAATTATAGCGAAAAACAGCGGTTTTTGTACGGGGGTAAGGCATGCCGTAGACACGGCTCTCGCGGCCGACTGCCGCAACACCTATATCCTCGGCGAGATTATTCACAATAAAGACGTTATCGAAAGCATCTCGGCTCACGGCATCTGCACGGTAGATAATCTTTCTGACGTGCCCGACGGGGCGAACGTTATTTTCCGTTCGCACGGCGTTCCCGAATCTTATTACGGCGAATGCGAAAAGAGGGGGATAAACGTAATTGACTGCACATGCGGATTTGTAAAGCGTACGCAGAAGATTGTGAGGGATGAGTACCTTAAAGGCAAGACTATAGTTATAGCCGGCGAACCTACTCACCCCGAAGTAATAGGTTTAAGGGGCTGGTGCGACAACAAGGCGGTTGTTGTAAGTTCTGAAGACGACGACTTGTCTTTTTTAAGCGGCAAAGACGTCTGTATTGTGGCTCAGACAACGTTTTCAGTTGAAAAATTTAAAAAAATAATCGAAAATATAAAAAAACAACGTGAAAAAACAGTTGCCGTTTTTGAAACTATTTGCTATACTACTATAGGACGTCAGTTAGAAGCGGAAGAAATTGCAAAAAAATGCGAGGCCGTCCTGGTTATCGGCGGGCTCAACAGCAGCAATACCAACAAGCTTTACGACATTGCTTCGCAATATTGCAAAAATGTATTCAGGCTTGCCAACGCTGAACGTTTCGATTATACTAAGTTAAAAAAATTTGCAAGTGTAGGTATCGTGTCGGGTGCATCCACCCCCGACGCACAAACCCGGGAGGTTCTTTTAAAGATGGAAGAAGTTAGCACAGAAGTTAAGGCAACAGTGTCGGAAGAAACAGTTACAGAAACGGCACAGCCCGAAGTAGAAGTTAAAGCCGAAGAGGCGCCCGTTGCGGCTGCCGAAGAAACGGCTGTATCGGCAGAAGCGAGCGAAGAAGCAAAGCCGAACCCTATGGACGACGTAGTTGCCAAGATTGACAGCGAATCAAAATTCAGGAAAGGCCAGACAGTGTCTGCGACCATTTCCGAAGCTACCGAAAGCGGTCTTAAGATTTTGCTGCCGTTCTCTAAGTCAGAGATTCTTTTAAGCAAAGATGAACTTGACTGCGAGGAATACAGCCAGGAAGAATACGCGAAAAAGGTAGGCGATTCCATCGAACTGCTTGTCGTGGAGTTAAAACCCGCGTTAAAGCTCTCTCAGAAGATGATAAAAGTCCTCAAAGAGGAAGACGCCCTTACCGCAGAGATAGAAGGCGGAAAGGAATTTTCAATTACCTGCACGGGATTCAATAAAGGCGGTCTTGTAGGCAAGATGGGAACATACCAGGTATTCGTTCCCGCAAAAGAAATCAGAATGGGTTATGTAAAAGACCTTTCCAAATACGAAGGCAAGACCCTCCGTTTAAGGGCTCTTGAAATCAAAAAGGACAAAAAGAAGGAAATTATAGCTTCGCAGAGAGTAATTCTCGAAGAAGAAAAAGCAACCCGCGAAGCCGCAAAACTTGCAAAGGAAGAAGAATTCTTTAACGCTATAAGCGTAAACGACGTTGTTTTAGGCAAAGTTGAAAGGGTTACAAAGTTCGGCGCGTTCGTATCTGTCAACGGTTTTGACTGCCTCGCTCATATTTCTGACCTCTCATGGACAGGTATCAAAGAAGTTACCGACGTTCTTGAGATCGGCAAGTCTTACGAATTCCTTATCCTTAAGATAGACAGGGAGAACAAGAAAGTTTCTATAGGCTACAAGCAGTTACAGCCTCAGCCTTGGGATCTTGCCGCAGAAAAATACGCCGTAGGCGAAGTTATCCACGGCAAAGTTGTAAGGATTGTTCCCTTCGGCGCGTTTGTAGAAGTTGAAAAAGGCATCGACGGCCTTGTACACGTATCTCAGATAAGCAACGAAAGGATTGAAACTCCCGCGACCGTTCTTTCCGTAGGCGACGAAGTAGACGCAAAGATTGTATCTCTCGACCCCGCCGCAAAGAAGATGAACCTTTCTATTAAGGCTCTTCTTCCCGAAAGCGAACGCAAACCTTCCAAACGCAACAGGGAAGAAGGCGAAGACAGGCCCGCAAGAAAGCCCCGCCAGTCCAGAAGGGACGACGACGAGATGGGTAGCTGGAAGGGCGGTGCGTCCGTTTCTACGTCTCTTGCAGACATTCTTGCAGATGCGGAAAAAAGAAAGTAATATAATTAGGTATATTTAAAGCGTATCCTCAAGCGGGTACGCTTTTTTTGCTAAAAAAAACAAAAAATTATGTGAATTATATGATTTATATAGTTTAAACAGCCTCTTGTAAGGTTATAAGATAAATGTTAATTTACGGAGGTACGTTTATATGAAACGTGAAGGTAATATTCAGATATCAAGCGAAAATATGATGCCTATCATAAAAAAATGGCTGTATTCGGATAAAGATATCTTTTTAAGGGAAATTGTCGCAAACGGCATAGATGCGATAACCAAATTCAAAAAGCTTGCCGACATGGGCGAAGTTCAGGCCGACGAAGGCGAGTACTGCGTTAAAATTTCTGTCGATAAAAAGGCAAAAACTCTTACCGTGGAAGATAACGGCATCGGCATGACCGAAGAAGAAGTTGAAAAGTACATCACTCAGATAGCTTTTTCGGGCGCTTCGGACTTTTTGGCCAAGTATGAAAAAGCGGGCGGCGACGGCATTATCGGCCACTTTGGTTTAGGCTTCTATTCTGCCTATATGGTCTCTGAAGACGTTGAGATTTTTACTAAATCCTATAAAGACGCCCCCGCGGTTCACTGGGAGTCAGACGGCAACTCCACATACAGCATAGAGGAGTGCGACAAGGAAGGCAGGGGCACAAAAATTGTAATGCACATCGCTTCTTCCGAAAAGGAGTTCCTTGAAGAAAATACAATACGCACACTTATCAAAAAGTATTGTTCGTTTATGCCCTACAATATTTACCTTTCATATAAGGGCGACGGCAACGACAAGCCTTTAAACGACACTTGTCCTCTTTACACCAAAAAGCCTAAGGATTGCACGGACGAAGAATATAAAAAATTCTATACCGACACCTTTATGGACTACAACGAACCCTTGTTCTGGATTCACCTCAACATGGATTATCCTTTCCATTTAAAGGGCATTCTGTACTTCCCTAAAACGAGGAATAGGCTTGAACTTGAAAGGGGCAAAGTAAAACTTTACTGCAATCAGGTGTTCATAGCCGACAACATAAAGGAAGTTATCCCCGAATTTTTAATGCTTTTAAACGGCGTTATAGATTGCCCCGACATTCCGCTCAATGTTTCGAGAAGCTTTTTGCAGAACGACAAACAGGTGCAGAAGATTTCTAAGCATATAATCAAAAAGGTTGCGGATAAACTTACCTCGCTGTTTAAAAACGACCGCGAAAAGTACGAAACTTGCTGGGAAGATATCGCCAACTTTATAAAGTTCGGCTGCATAAAGGAAAATGACTTCTACGACAAAGTAAAGGATATAATTATATTCAAGAACCTTGACGGCAAGTATTGCAGCTTTAAAGAATTTAAGGGCATAACAGACGAAGAAAAGCCCGCCGACGCTGAAAATACGGAAGAAGTTAAACCCGACGGCGAAAATACGGAAGAAAAACCTGCGGAAGAGCCTAAAGAGCCGGATACAATATATTACGTAAGCGACCCGTTGCAGCAGGCTCAGTACATTAAAATGTTCAAAGGCGCGGGGCTTGACGCAATAATTTGCGATAATTCGTACATTGACCCTCATTTTGTAACATTCCTTGAATACAAGTCGCCCGACAAACTCAAGTTCGCCCGCATCGACACGGCGGTAGACGGGGCGCTGAAGGAAGAAGAAGGCGCCGAGGACAGCGTAATAACAGATATATTCAAAAACGCTTTAAACGACGACAAAATTACCGTTAAGACCGAACGCTTTAAAAACGGCGACGTTCCCGCGATAATCAACGTTGACGAAATGACCCGCCGTTACAGCGAAATGGGCCAGCTTTACGGAATGAGCGACGAGTTAACAGCTAAAACTTTGGTTGTCAACCTCAACAACCCTATTGTCGCACAGCTTAAAGAGCTTGACGACGATAAACAGAAATTTACCGTAAAACAAATTTACCTTTTAGCCCTGCTTTCTTTCCAGAAATTAGGAACGGAAGACCAGGATAATTTAATCACAAATACGCTTACATTGCTTGAAAATTATATCAAGTAAAATTTACTCCTCCAAAAA